>JASLEW010000618.1 GCA_030150965.1 Thermoanaerobaculia bacterium
AAGCGGGCGGGCAGCGCCGCCGCCGGCTTCGCCACGCTCCCCGAGCTGCCGCGCATGGCGACCGGCAAGATCGATCGCCGGGCGCTCGCCCGCCTCGATTCCGGTGGCGGCGGAGAAGGAGCGGGCGAGGCGGCCCACGTCGCGCCGCGCACGGCGGTCGAGGAGCGGCTCGCGGGCCTCTGGCGCGAGGTGCTCGGCGTCCCCCGCGTCGGAGTCCACGACTCGTTCTTCGCCCTCGGCGGCGACTCGATCCAGAGCATCCGCATCGCCGCCCGCGCCCGCGAGGCCGGCCTGCCGCTCAGCGCGCGCGACCTCCTGGAGCGGCCGACCGTGGCGGAGCTGGCGGCGGCCCTGGAGGCACCGGCGGCGCCGGCCTCCGCGGCCTCGGCGCCGCCGCCCCTGGGCTACAATCCGCCCGGCCCGTCCGGTCCACCCGGGCTGCAAGGGCCGCTCAGCCCGCATGCAACAGCGGAGCCGCAGGAGCCGTCAGGGGCGCCAGTGCCGGCGACCTCGCCGATCTCGCCAACCTCGCCGATATCGCCAACATCTCTGACCACGCCGGCCTCGCCTGCATTGCCGATCTCGCCAGCAGCGCCAACATCGCCGGCACCGCCGGCGGTCCCTGTCCCGAAGGTCCCGGAGGTCAGCGAGCGCGACCTCGCGGCGCTCCTCGAGCAGCTCGCGGGGACCGGCTCCGGCCAGGGCTGAGCGTCATGGAAGACCTGGTGCGCGATCTCCGCTTCGCCCTGCGGCTCCTCGCCCGGACGCCGGCGGTCACCCTCGTCGCAGTCGCCTCGCTGGCGCTGGGGATCGGCGCCAACATCGCGCTCTTCACCTTCGTCAAGGCGGTCTTCCTCCAGCCGCTGCCGATCGCCCGGCCCGCCGAGGTGGTGGGCCTCTACACGACGGACGCGGTCTACCCCGGCCTCCTCCAGTCGTCCTACCTCAACCTCCGCGACTACGCCGCCGACCGCGCCGTCTTCTCGGGCCTCGCGGCGACGCTCGTCGTGCCGCTCAGCCTGGCGGGAGGAGGCGGCGGCGAGGCCGAGCGGCTGAACGCGGAGCTGGTCTCCGCCAGCTACTTCCGCGTGCTCGGCGTCCCCACCCTCTTCGGGCGCGACTTCACCCAGGGGGAGGACGAGAAGCTCGGCGCCCATCCCGAGGCGGTGCTCTCGGCCGCCTTCTGGCGCCGCCGCTTCGGCGGCGACCGCGCGGTCCTCGGCCGCACCCTGGTGCTCAACGGCCATCCCTTCACCGTCGTCGGCGTCGCGGCGGAGGGGTTCAACGGCACCAACCCGTTCGCCCTGCGCGACCTCTGGGTGCCGATGTCGATGCGCCGCGAGGCGGCGCCGCCGCCGCTGCGCGACTGGTTCGAGCGCCGCAACTCGCTGCTGCTCGACGCCGTGGCGCGCCTGGCGCCGGGGGTGAGCGTCGAGCGGGCAAGGGCGGCGGTGCACGCCCTCGCCGCCAACCTGGAGCGCGAGTACCCGCAGGACGACAGGTCGCGCGGCATGGAGGTCATGCCGCTCACCCCGCTGCACCCGAGCGCGCGCAGGCTGGTGTCGCTGGTCGCCGGCTTCCTGATGAGCATGGTCGCCCTGGTCCTGGCGCTCGCCGCGGCGAACGTCGCCAACCTCCTGCTCGCGCGCGCCCTCGCCCGGCGGCGCGAGATCGCGGTCCGCCTGGCGATCGGCGCCGGCCGCGGGCGCCTCATGCGCCAGCTGATGACCGAGAGCCTGCTGCTCGCGTTCCTCGGCGGCGCGGCCGGCCTGCTGCTCGCCCTCCTCGGCCGGCGCCTCCTGTGGGCGATCCGGCCGCCCACCTGGCCGGAGACGCTCGACATCGCCTTCGACGGCCGCGTGCTGGGGTTCGCCCTGGCGGTCACCCTCGCGACCGGCCTCCTCTTCGGCCTCGCGCCGGCGCTCCAGACCGTCCGCGCCGGCCTGGTGGCGGCGCTCAAGAGCCAGGAGGCGGCGCGGCGCGGCCGCCTCGGCCTCGGCCTGCGCGAGGTCCTGGTGATCGCCCAGATCGCGCTGTCGCTCCTGCTGCTCATCGGCGCCGGCCTGTTCCTGCGCAGCCTGATCCAGGCGCAGCGCATCGACCCCGGCATCGCGGCCGGCAACCTCCTCGTCGCCTCCTTCGACCTGAGCGCCAGCGGCTACGACGACGCCCGCGGGCAGGTGCTCTGCCGGCGCATCGCCGAGCAGGCCGCGGCGCTGCCCGGCGTGCGCGCGGCGTCGGTGGCGGTCAACCGCCCGCTGGCCCTCGGCCGCGGCGGCCGGGTCTATCTCCTGGGCCACGCCGTGCCGGCGCCGGACAAGGGGGTTCCGGTCTCGACCAACGGCGTCGATCCCAACTACTTCCGCACCCTCGGCATCCCGGTCCTGCGCGGCCGCGCCTTCCGCGACGCCGACACCGCGAAGGCGCCGCCGGTGGCGATCGTCAACCAGACGCTCGCCGACCGCTACCTCCCCGGCGAGAACCCGATCGGCCAGCGTCTCCGCTTCGTCGGCGACACCGACGTGAACGAGATCGTCGGCGTGGTGCGCGACAGCAAGTACGGCGCGCTGGGCGAGGAGCCGCGCCCCTACGTCTACTTCCCGCTCGCCCAGGACTTCGGCGGCGAGACGACCCTCTACGTCAACGCGACCGGCGACCCCGGCGCGCTGCTCCAGCCCCTGCGGCGCACCGTGCAGGCGCTCGATCCCGCGCTGCCCCTCACCAACCTGCGCACCATGTCGTCGGTCTTCAGCCAGGCGCTCTGGGCGCCGCGGGCGGGCGCCGCGCTCCTCACCCTCTTCGGCCTCCTCGGCCTGATCCTGGCGACCGTCGGCACTTACGGCGTGATGGGCTTCACGGTCGAGCAGCAGCGCCGCGAGATCGGCATCCGCATGGCGCTCGGCGCGCTGCGCGGTGACGTGGTGCTCCGCGTCCTCCGCCGCAGCCTCGCGCTCACCGCCGCCGGCCTCGCCGCCGGCCTCGCCGCCGCCTTCCTGTGCAGCCGCCTCGTCGCCTCCGTCCTCTACGGCATTGGTGCCCTCGACCCCGCGACCTTCCTGCTCGCCCCGCTGATTCTCGCCGCCGCCGCCGCCCTGGCCTCGCTGCTGCCGGCCCGCCGGGCGGCGCGGGTCGATCCGGTGCGGGTGCTGCGGACGGAGTGAGGGCTGGGCGAGGAAGCGTCTCTGAATCTCATCCGCCTGGGCTGTTGCGAACGATTACGACCGCCTGGGCTTGCCGCGGTAGCGCCCGGCTTGGCTGCTCTTCCAGGACGTCTTGGAGCTGCGCCAGTCCACAGGCTGCTGGTGCACCAGCGGCTCCGCGATCGCCGGCACTGGAATCGTGAGGTAGAGGTTCTTACTCAGGGCGCTGCTTGCTTGTCGTGACGGACGGTGGGAGCGGACGCCGTCTCGTCGCATCCGCCTCCACCACGGTCATGGCCCCAATGAGCCGAGGACCTCACCGTCACGGATTCCAGAGGCTTCGGAGGGGATCTCCGCCACGTCGTGCCCCGCCGTTCGTAGAGCTGCGATCACCAGCGATTCGACATTCTCGTCCGCGAGGAACTTCATCCCCGACCACGAACGCTCGGGATGTACTCGTCGGTGCCGATCGCCTGGCGAGCGAAGGCCACCGCTGCAAGAACGTCGGCCCGGGTCAGCCGCGGGTAGTCCGACAGAATTTCCTCAAAGGAGAAGCCGGCAGCAATCTTTTCCAAGATGATCTCGACCGTGATCCGGCTACCCCGGATGACGGGCTTGCCCAGCATCACCTCTGGGTCGATCTCGATCCTGTCAAGGGGGGTCTCCATGCGAAGCATCTCCTGGGCGGCAGAGGCCGCCAGCAACGGAAAGCATAGCCCAATCAGCTCATGTGCACCTGCGCGGCGGCCGGCTCGAGTCGCTGAGCGCACTGGCGTCCCCGAGCACCCGCTGAGCAGCCCGAGCTCCCGCCGGTCGTCCTCGCTCGGCCCGGTCCCGGGCCGCAGGGGCGGCCGCCGCCGCTGAACGGGCGGGCGGCGGCCACCGGAGGTCATGGCGCGGTCAGTGGCCGCGCGCGCCGACGACGAACATGGTGCCGAAGTTCTCGGTGTAGACCTTGCCGTCCAGCGCGATCGAGACCGGGGTGTAGGCGGCGCCGACCGCGAGCTGCAGGAAGAGCATGCTGCGCTGGCTCCCGCCCTGGTTCAGCTCGTAGAGGTTGCCGTCCTCGCTGTTGGCGTAGACCACGCCGTTGCTGTCGACGGCCGGAGCGTTGACGCACCACTCGAAGCCCGCCGGCATGTTGGAGACGCAGGTGATGCTGCCGTCGGAGTTGCGGGTGCAGGACTCGGTGTTGGTGTTCTGGTAGCGCCACTCGATGTTCAGGTTGCTGTCGAGCTGCGTCACGTAGTAGGCCTCGGGGTAGGCCGGGTTGTAGGTGGTGCGGTCGGGCGGGCACCAGGTGGCGTCGTCGCAGTAGGAGCCCTCGTCGCCGTACTGGTTGTCCTTGGTGATCACCGACCACGTCCCATTATGCGCGAAGACGGCCGGCGTGTCGTCCCAGCCGAAGGGGTAACCGGCGAGGAACTGGCCGCTGGGGCTGAACTTCATGATGTGCCCCTGGTCGTAGTTGTAGCGCGTGTAGGCGCCGAACAGGATGCTGCCGTCGGGGGCGACCACCGGCGAGGAGGTGCTGTCGTCGATGATCCGTCCCGCGCCCGGCCGGTTCTGCGCCGGATCGACGCCGGTCTGGGCGCCGGCCTTGCAGCCGTTGGGCGTGCCGTTGGGCGGCAGCAGCACGTTGCAGCCGTCGTGGAAGCGGTCGCGCAGCGAGGTGTGCCACTTGGGGGTGAGATCGGGGTTGGCGGCGACGAGGTAGGCCTCGCGGCTCCACAGGTGGGCGACGGTGCCGATGTAGATGGTGCCGTCCGGCCCCACCGCCGGCGCCGAGTTCAGCGCCGCGCGCTGGGTGCCGCAGGGCACCATGTCCGGCGTGGCGTTGGGACTCGGCGGCCAGGGCAGGTTGTTGACGTTGAACACGCCCAGACAGTGATTGCCGTTGCCCGGGGGGGCGCCGGGGGTGAGGGAGGTGATGGTCGCCTTCGAGATGTTGCCCTGGTTGTCGACCTTGACCAGCCAGGAATTGATCACGTCCACGTCCCACGGATTGACGTTCTGCTTGGCGCTCAGCTTGATGGTGATGTAATAGATGTTGCCCTGCGGGTCGACGGTGATGGGGCCGCTCGAGAAGGTGTGGGCATCGACGGTGCCGAACGGGTTGATGTGGGACGCCACCGAGCCGTCGGCCTTGTTCAGCTGCCAGACCGTGCCGCCGAAGCCGGGCACGTAGACGTAATTGCCGGACAGCGCCGCGTGGAACACCGGCTCCCAGCCGGGGCCGTTGGCGCTGGGGCTGTAGGGGTACGGCTTCCAGTCGGTCTGGAACGCCCACTTCTGCACCAGCGCGCCGTTGACCCAGCTCAGCCGCTGCTCGTTCCAGATCTGCGTTTCCCAGGTGGCGAGGCTGGTGTAGGTGCCGGTCTTGAACTCCAGATAGACGTCCTGTCCGAAGTTGTCGAGGAGCGGCGTCTGGTAGTGGATGCAGAGGCCGCCGCCGCACAGCGGATCGACGTTCTCCTGGGCGGTGAACGGATCGTAGACCACCTGCGCCAGGATCTGCTGCGCCGGCTGCCCGGGGTAGAGCACCGACCCGTTGTGCGCCGCGCTGTGCCCCCACTGCTGCCAATTGAGCGCCTGCGGCAGGCTCTGCGCCCCCGCGGCGAGCGCCGTCAGCAGCACCACCGCGCTCCAGCTGAGAACCCTGATCGCTCTCCCTCTTCTGTTCATGGTTCATCTCCTCCTATAGCCATAAGGTGCGTCCGTGCCGGTCAAGCCGTGACGAAGCTCTGAATGAACCGTGAGACCGCAGGGTCGCGACGAAGCATCGAAGGAACCGGACTGCCGATCGCTTGAGGAACTACGAGAATAAGCCGCCCCCCGGGAGATGTCAAGCGAACGTTCTCCCAACGCTCGGTGGCCGCCCAGCCAGCCTCCTCTCCGGCATTCCGCGGCTCCGTCGCCGAGAGCCGATAAGCTTGGCGCATATCGGCGCCGGATCTCGGATCTCGGAGCTCGAAGCCTTCCACCTCGACGGGCTGGGGACCGAGCGCGTGACGCTGACCGGCGCCATTGGCGGCGCCGCCGGGAGCAGTTTCAGGGTTGGCCAGGCCGCTTGGAGTCGGTTGGCGCGAATCTCCCTGCCGCTGCACGCAGTTCCTCGGCGATGAGCTCGAGGTCACCCAGGTGGAGCGTCAGGATCTGGAACAGCTCCTCAGGGGTGACGTCGGCGTAGAAGTGAGTGAGCCGGTTGCGGTAGCCGGCGAGCTTCGGGAAGAGTTGAGCGGCCTTGGCATTGGCAACGATACCGCGCTCCGCGGCGCGCAGGGCAACCTGACGGTACTCCACGGTGGCTTCGCCATACGCCTTGGCGAGGAGGTAACGGGCAAGGTCGAGGAGCGCTTCCAGCGCCCGGCGCAGGTAGGAATCAGCGGCAGCAGGGTTGCGGGGATCGGCCAGAAAATCTGCTAAGGAATCGACAGGTAGCGCACGCAACCCGCGCAGGCATGCTGCCACGATGTCGAGGCGGCCGGTCGTGACCTTGAGGTCGATCGCGGCAGGGGTCACGAGGTGCTGACGCCGTAGAGCTCCATCTCGCGCTGGCGCTGATAAGGCAGAACGTCGGCGGCGCGGCGGAAGACAAGAAGCTCGAAGAGGTCGGCCGCGGTCGAATCGGCAACGAAGATGCGGTGGCCTTCGATGATCCGGAGCTGGAAGAGCGAATCGACGCGCTCCACGGGGACGACATCCACCCGCAACGGCGCAAAGATCTCGGCAAGGTCAAGCTCGGCCGCGATCAGGCGATCCAGGTCGAGGCCAGGATGCTCGACCACGATGCCGATGTCGAGGTCCGAGCCCGCGCCCGCGACTGCCTCGCCGTCGAGCAGCCGCAGACCATCGGCGGCGCGGGAGCCGAAGAGATAGGCGGCGAGGAGCCCATGCTCACGGCAGACTTGCACCAGAGCTTCGTGTCGGACTGCGGCGGCCATGCGCTGAGTATAGCGAAAGCCCCGGAGGGGGTTGCCCCGCCGGCCGCGCCGCCCGGGGCGGACCCGGGCGGCGTGGCGCGGCGTCAGCTGCCGGTGGTGAGGACGACGCGGAAACGGGCCTTGCCGCTCATCATGTGGTCGTAAGCCTCGGCGGCGCGCTCCAGCGGGAAGGTTTCGATCATGGCGCGGACGCCGGCCAGGACGCTGAAGGCCATGGTGTCCTGGGAGTCGATGGACGTGCCGGAGGGCCAGCCCTGGATGGAGCGGCGGCCGCCGATGAGGAGCAGGGCGGGAACGGCAAGGGGCTCGAAGGCGGCGCCGAGGACGATCAGCTTGCCGTCGATGCCCAGGCCGCCGAGCGTGGCGGTCATCGCTTCGCCGTTGGTGGCGGTGGCGAGGACGACCCTGGCGCCCCCCATGGCGGTCAGGGCCGCGGCCACGTCCTCGGCCTGGCTGTCGATGTAGCGGACGGCGCCGAGCTTCTGCGCCAGCGGCGCCTTGTCGGCGCCGCGGGCGATGGCGACGGTGCGGAAGCCCATCCTGGCGGCGTACTGGATCCCGAGGTGGCCGAGGCCGCCGACGCCGAGGACGGCGACCAGGTCGCCGGCGCGGGCGCCGCTGTGGCGCAGGGAGTTGAAGGTGGTGATGCCGGCGCACATCAGGGGACCGGCGTCGGCCGCCGACAGCTCGTCGGGGACCAGGGCGAGGGCGCCGGCCGGGGCGAGCATGTAGTCGGCGTAGCCGCCGTCGTAGGTGATGCCCGGGATCTGCGGCGCGATCCGGCAGGTCACGAAGTCGCCGCGGCGGCAGGATTCGCAGTACCCGCAGTGGCCGCCGTGCCAGCCGACGCCGACGCGCTGACCCGCCTGCACGCCCGCGACGCCGTCGCCCACGGCATCGACGACGCCGGCGACCTCGTGGCCCGGGACGCGCGGGTAGACGATGCCGGGCCAGTGCCCCTCCTTGGTCAGCGAGTCGCTGTGGCAGATGCCACAGGCCTGCACCTTGACCCGGACCATGCCGGCCGCGGGCTCCGGGATGTCGCGTTCGCTCAGCTCGAAAGGCCCGCCGGCCTCTCGCACCACCATCGCTCTCATCTTCGCCATCGGGTCCTCCTTGCCTTCCTTGGGTTGCCGCCGCCCCGGATGCGGACGGTGCGCAGCCCGCGCCGCGGCGGGAGCGGGCGCCTGGCCGCCGCACGGCCATCCGGCCGGCGTCCGCCGAAGATAGCAGGACGGTGCGGCTGCGGTGTGGCGGCGGCTTACCCGGCCGGCGCCGCGCCTCCTGCCGGTCCTGGCGCCTGCCCGTCCCGACGGCTGCTGCCGCCGGCACCATAAAGAGGAGACCGGCGGCGCCAAGGCGGCGGCCGGCCGGACAGGGAGAGGCAGACCGATGAAGAAGAAGCTCAGTCTCAGCCGTGAAACACTCCGGTCGCTCGGTGGACCGGCCGCCCTGCGGCACCTGGCGGGTGCAGCCGCGATCACCACCACCAACCCGTCGGCGATCGATGCCTGCCCCTCGACGCCGGTGTGGTGCCCCCAGTACACTCAGAAGCCGTGCCCTGAACCGACGACGAACCCGGTCCTGGTCACCACCCCCGACTGACCCGCGCGGCCGGCCGCCCGGCTCTGCCCGCCGGCGGCCGGCCCAATGCCAGTCATGGAGGAAGAGGCATGAAAAGGAAGCAGCCGAAGCTGATCTTGAGCCGTGAGTCCCTGCGGATGATGACCACGCCGGACCTCGACCGCGTGGCCGGCGGCTTCTCCGGCCCGCCGAGCTTCATCTGCAACTCGGGCTGCCTGCCGCACACCTGCGCCACCGCCTGCCCCACCTGCGCCTGAGCCGCATCCAGGCCGCCGGCCACCGCCGCCTCCGCCGGTTGCGGAGGCGGCGCGCAGGCCTCCCTCGCTAAACACTCGATCCATCACCGGGTCTCTCTCTCCGAGGCCGGAGCCCGGGGCTCCGCGCTCTCCAGTCTTCGGGGAGCTTGGACATGGAGATGGGTGCATCACCTTCACCCCAGCTATTTACCGTCTGGATAGGCCGCTCGGATGACGGGTCTTACCACACTCATGCCTGGTCTGCGCAAGGAGAGGCGAGGGGAACGCTCGACATCTCTCTCCTGCCCGCGAAGCTTCAGCCCACTCGGGAACCGGACCTTCCGCGACGGGACCTGAGGTCCGTGAGCCGCCCATCCGGAGACGTTCTGGAGGAGGAGCAGGGGGATCGACTCTACCGTGCCCTTTTCTCCGAACAGGTGCGGGACCTGCTGCAGCGGTCGCGGGCCGATGCCGAGTCGAATCACCAGAACCTGCAGCTCAGCCTGCAGATCGATCCCGCCGACAGGCAGGTTGCCTGGCTCGACGAGATCGATTGGGAGCTCTTGCGCGATCCCGACCAAGGCTTTCTCGGCCTCCACCCCGGCTGGACGATCGTGCGGTATCTGCACTCGCCGTTTCGCCCCGAGCCGCCTCCTCCCGCCTCTCCGCTACGCATCCTGGTCGTGGTCGCGAGCCCCACGGGCCTGCCTCCTCTCGCCCTCGGCCAGGAGCTTCGCGAGTTGGAGACCGCATGGCGGGCCTCCGGCGCCGTGCAGGTCGTCCTGCTGCAGCCGCCGACGTTGCATGCGCTGAGCCGGCAGCTCACCAGCGGCGGGCCCTTTCACCTGGTCCATTTCATGGGGCATGGCACGTTCGACGAGCGCACCGGCAAGGGGTACCTCCTGCTCGAGGACGACGCACGAGGAGCGAGCGCTGTCGAAGGCCAGGTGCTCGCCGCCCACCTGCAGAGCCTCCGCCCACCTTTCCTGGTCGTGCTGAACGCCTGCCGCACCGCCGCCGGCGGCCCCAAGCCGCTATCCGCTGTTGCCGCCGCCCTGGTGCGGCGCGCCGCCATCCCCGCCGTCCTTGCCATGAAGACTCCGGTCCTCGACACCTCGGCCATCGACTTCTCGCTGGCGCTTCACGAGGCCCTGGCCGCTGGAACGGCGGTCGACCTGGCGGTGACCGCGGGGAGGCGCGCGCTCCATGCCCGGCAACCCGATCACTTCGATTGGGCGATCCCGTCCCTCTACCTGCGTGCGACAAGGCCGCAGATGGTGCCGCAGCCTCCCCGCGAGCCCCAGACCTTGACGGCCGAGGATCCTGAGCTCCGCGGGAAGATCGTGGATACCTTCGAGGCCGAAAGCTTGGAGGCGGAGCAGGCCTCGTTTACCGCCTTCCGCAGTGAGGGCGAAACCGCCGGTCACCTTCCACGCCTTCCGGCTTCGCTGGTCAACTCCACGAGGATCGGCACTGGCAAATTCGGCAAGTTCGACCGCACGGGAGTGATCATTCGTGGGCAGGGCCAGCAGGAGCCCGAGTCGAAAGGAACTAAGCCCTGATAATTCAGGCCTCTATTAGGAGAGCTCGATGACGACAGCAGCGGCGCCCTCGCCTCAATCCTCCACTCCGGGCCCCTCGACGGCCAGGCCGCGGCTCACCGAGGCCCAGCTGGTCAAGGTGCAGGGCGACGTCTCGCCTCTGCCGAACCATTCTCTGGTCCTCTGCAAGCGGGTGTCGTCAGGCTATGTCATCCGTCGCGTCATTCCGCCGAACAGGTCCGTCCGCCAGCTGCTTGGCAGCAGAAGGAGGCTCTTCTTCACCTACGCGGTGCCGCATGGCCAGAAATGGCTGTCGTTCACCAAGAGCTACCTGACGCCAGAGCCGGCGCCCACCATCCAGCTGAGCTTCACCCTGACCTATCACGTCGAACGGCCTGCCAGGCTGATCGAGATGCTCGGCGACGACCCGCTCCAGGCGCTGCAGGGGGCGGTCGAGGCGGAGTTCGGCCGCGCCATCCAGCAGCTGACCTGGGCGAGCTCGCTGACCGACGGCATGATCCTGGAGCGGTACTCCCAGCCACCGGCGCAGGCGCAGCGGATGAGCAACAACGACGCTCTCGTGGCCTCCCTGTTCACCTCCTTGCAGACCTTTGCCCGCGAGTACGGGCTGCTTGTCACCGGCCTTTCGGTCGTGCGCGATCTATCCGCGCAGGAGCACGAGTTCCTCGATCAGCGGGACAAGCTGCGCCGCGAGGAGGAATTGCAACGCCTACGCCATCGCATCACGCTGAAGGATTCGACCTTCGACGAGTTGCTGGCAAAGCTGCGTCTGCTGATCAGCCGGGCTGCCGGCCCGGCCACCGAGGGATGGAACGAGACCATCGAAGAGCTGCGGCAGTTTGTCAAGATGTTTCAGGAGTTCGTCGCCCTGCCATCGCCGGTTCCGTTGCAGCCAGGGAGCTTGCCGCCGGGCTTTATCGGCGGCGCCCAGGCCAGCCTGGGTGCCCGTCAGGAGGTCCACGGTTGAGCGTTTGCGCGCTCAGGGCCGCTGGCAGGAGGAGGCACCATGCAAACGATAGAACCTGCCGCCGGCAGTCCGGCGGCCGGCGGCGCGGCTGCAGGCTCCGGGCCCCGGCAGCAGGAATCACCGCCACCGCCGAAAGATGCGCCCGGCAACGGGCCGGGGATGCCGGAGATCCTGCAGAATACGTCGATCAACAGCGCGCAGGGACAGCTGCAGTTCGCCACGGTCATCCAGAACATCGTCGGCCAGCGTGAGCGTAGCCTGAGGGCGAAGCTCTCGCGGCGCGACTTCATCCTCTATGACCTGGCCCGGATCGAGGCGGAGTCGCTGCCGATCGTCTATGAGGATGCGGCCATGGAGGCGATGGCCGCGGAGCTGATCCGCCGGCGCCTCCTGGTGCTGGTCGGCGAGGCCGGCCTGGGTAAGCGGAGCCTGGCGATCGCTCTCGCACGCCGAGTCTGGCAGGAAGAGGGCCTCGGTTCGATGCTGCTGCTCGCCCATCCTCCAGACCGCGAGGCACAGGTCAATCTCCGGGCGCTGCTTGCCGAGCTCGATGCTCCCGACCGATTCCTGATCCTGCCGGACGCCTTCGACGGTGGCAACGCGGAGCTGCGCCGGTACTTCTCCAACCTGACTCAGAACCGGGTGGAGGAGATCACCGACGCCCTGCGGGACCGCAGGGCCTTCCTGGTCCTCACTGCCAGCTACGACTCCCTGGGCGAGCAGATTGCACACCGGGTTCGCGAGCTCTATCTGACGCAGGTGGTGCGGTCGCTGCCACCGGCGTTTCTCGACCTCGGCCTGCACAAGAGGGTGGAGAGCAAGCGCGCCTATTTCCTCGACAGCCAGCCCGACCTTGCGGGAAGGATCGACGGGATCCTGGCGAGCGCCGCCACCTGCGCCGAGATCGTGCAGACCCTGGGGACGATGCCGAAAATCGCGGAGTTCGTCGATGAGTGGCTGCTCTGGGTGGCCAGGGAGGAGATCACGCTCCACCAGGCGCTGCGTCGCGTGGCCACCCTGGAAAGCTGGCTGCTGTTCAATGCCCAGAGGAGCCTTGAGGAATGGTCCTATACCCTTGCCCTGGTGCTGTGCCATGCGTCGCGCGCGACGGCGCCCTGTTCCTGGCTCCAGTTCGATCTCGTGCGGCGCGAGCTGACGCGCTTTCTGCGGCGCGAGCTGAGGCCCACAGCGAAGCCCGGAGAGCGGCACGACGGGCCCATGGTGGGCGACGACGAGGCCCTCTGCCGCGCCGCGCGGGCCGAGGTTCGACAGGCCGAGCTTCACGGTGCGTGCACCATCCAGTTTCGTGAGGAGGGATACGCCGAGGAGATCTGGCGCATCCTTTTCGGCCCCGGCCGCAGGCTGCTCAGCCTCTTGCATGCCTTCTGCGAGCGACAGGTTCTTGAGGCGCAGAGCCAGGTGGCGGAGATGGCTGCCAGAGCGCTCGGCCGGATCGGAGAGGCCGATCCTCGCAGCGTGGTTCGCTGGATGAGCGAGCTGCTGGCGCTTGCCGACGAGAGCGAGAGAGCGCCGCGGCTGGGTGCCCTGTTCAAGGGGATCCTGGGAAGCCCAAGCGCCGCTTATCGCAACGAGTGCCTCTGGTACCTGCGGCGGCATCTGGTCAATGAATCCGCGCTCGATGCGGCGACCGCGATCCGCAGTCTGCGCTGGATCGGCGAGCTGGATGCCGAGCATGGTGAGCTGGCCCTGACCTGCCTTCAGTGGGCTGCCGGCCAGAAGCTGACCGCCCGCCTGAAGGACCTCAATCGGGTCGAGGCCAAGCTGCACGGGCTCGAATCATGGCTGCAGTCCATCAGGGACTACCCGGATCATCATCCGCGCAGCGCCGGGGAAGAGGGCTTCAACGCTTCGCTGGTGCTGCTGTTCCCCGACGGTTTGCTGGCAGTCCTATTCGCCGTCGAGCAGACGTTGATCTATCTTGGTCTGGCCCATGGCCCGGGCTGGCTGCTGGCGGCCCTGCAAAAGTGGATGACCAGCCCGGAGCCGCTCCTCCGGCCGCTCATGACCCTGCTCTTCCTGCGCAGCCAGGGGATTGCCGACACGCTGGAGGCGATCAAGGTGCCGCTCTCTGAGGAGGCGGAAGGCCGCTGGCTGGTCAGCCCTGATCTCAGCTGGCTGCTGGAAGGCATATGCTCCCCCGCGGGGCGCGAAGACGCGGAGATCCTGGCCGGCTTTCTCGAGGAGGTCTTCGCCACCTTCCCGTCCTCATCGATTCCCAGCCTGATCAAGCCGGAACTACGGCCACGGCTGCGCCGCATCCTCAAGAGCTGGGCCAAGCAAGGCCTAGCGCAGCCGGAGAGCCGGGACGCCATCTTGCACTTCTTCAAGCGGTTGGTCGGCGGCGGATCGAAGCTTGCCGCCGATCTCGGTGCGTGGATCCAGGGCAGCACCGACCTCGCCAAGGATGTCGACTTGGCCCAGCTGCGTACGCTCCTCCCAGCGAGCGTCTAGGAAGAAGAGAGCGCGTGGATACACCGCTCGGCGCTGCCACGGCCGGCTGCGGCGCTGAGCCGCGGACCCGCGCCGGCGCTTGAACCGCCAGGCTGGCCCATGCTAGGTTACGCGCTCACGCCAGCCGCAACGCCATGCCGACGAAGATCGAGCTCAAAGCATACTGCGGCTCGCCCGCCGCTGCACGCCAGGCCCTCCAGGCGCTGCCGGCACGGCTGGTCGAGACCAGCCGGCAGGTTGACACCTATTTTTATGCACGGCATGGCGCGCTCAAGCTGCGCGAAAGCGACACGGCGCCACCGCGCCTGATCTCCTACCGCAGGCTCAACGCTCCCACCGCCAGCGCGAACGAATATGTCATGGCCGAGCTGGGAGGCGGCGGCAACGAGGTCAAGGCGGCGCTCGGCGCGGCCCTGGGCACCTATGCCGTGGTCACCAAGACGCGCGAGACCTATCAATACAAGGCCAGCTCCATTCACCTGGACGAGGTGGCTCTGCTGGGCTCCTTCCTCGAGGTCGAGGTGCCGGCGGAGCTGACCGCCGGCGCGGCCGGGCCGGCCGGAGAGGCGGCGGAGCTGCAGGCGGCCTTGCAGATCACCGCCGGCAGCATCCTGCCCTGGTCCTACTCCGACCTCCTCACCCTGCGCGGGGCGGCGGCACGCTGGCGGGAGCAGCTTGCCGCCAGGCCCGGGCACGGCAAGGTGGTGCTCATCGACGGCGCCAGCGGCACGGGCAAGAGCACCATCCTGCGCGAGCTGTTCTCCGGCAGCGCCGAAAAGCTCCGCCTGGTGCCGCGCGCCACCACCCGCGAGCCGCGCGGCGAGGCCGATCTGGAGCAGAGCCAGATGGAGTTCGTCTCGCCGGAGGCCTTTCAGCGCCGGATCATGGCGGGCGAATTGATCGAGTATCGCGACTTCCTGTTCGGCATGAGCTATGGGCTGCCCTGGCGGCCGGCGATCGAGGCGGCGCTGGCGGGCCGTACGGCGGTGGGGCTCATCAACCTGGGGAACGGGCCGCACGTCAAACGCTTCTTTCCCGAGGCGACGACCGTGCTCGTCGATGCGCCGCTGGCCGACATCCGGCAGCGGCTCCTGGCGCGGGGCACCCACACGCCGGAGCAGCTGGAGGAGCGGATCGCCAATGCCCGGACGGCGAAGGGCTATTCCGCCGCCTACGATCACCTGATCCTCAACCCTGACGGCGGGTTTGACGCGGCGCTGCGCCAGCTCCGCGCAGTGATCGAGTAGGAGCGCCCCGCGCCGCGGCCGCAGCCGCGGACTGTGACGAGGTCCCGCCGGCGGCCGTAGACCAGAGGTGCAATCGCGCACACCGATTGGCAGTCGCCCGGAGGTGCCCCCCATGTCCCGACCGAGCCTTGCTGCCGCGCTGTCGCGCGCCTGCCTCGCCGGATGGCTGGCCCTGCTTCTCGTCCCCGGGTGGGCCATGGCCGGGATCAACCGCTGGACGCCGATCGGGCCGGCGGGCGGCTTCGTCACCGGCCTGGCGTTTGACGGCAATGTCGCCGGCCTGGCCTACGCCACGACGACCGCCGGCGGCTTCTTCCGCTCGACCGACGGCGGGGTCTCGTGGACGCCGAGCAACGACGGCCTGGTCGATGCCCAGCTCCAGTGCGTGATCGTGGTGGGCGGCACGGTGTACGTCGGCGGCGCCGCCGGCGTCTCGCGCAGCGACGACCACGGCCTCCACTTCCAGCTCCAGGTGGACTCGCCGCCGCAGACGACCGCGCTCGCCGCGGGCGAGGGGCCGAACCCGCCGCTCTACGCCGCCGGGGTCTTCGCCGGCGCCGCGCGCAGCGACGACGGCGGCGCCAACTGGACGCCGATCAACGAGGGGCTGGAGCGGGACCAGCCGGCGCCCGCGGCGGTGATCCATGCGCTGCTCGTCGATCCGCGCCGGCCTTCGCGGCTCTGGGCGGGCTCCGAGTTCGGCGTCTACCGCAGCCTCGACGGCGGCGCGCACTGGGTGCGGACGAGCCTCGCCGGCTTCATCACCTCTCTCGCGCTCGACCGCTTCGGCTTCCTCCATGCCGGCGCCTACGTCGATCCCGCCTTCGCCGCGCCGCTGCCGCCGGCGCACTGGGTCAGCACCGACCTGGGGGTCACCTGGCAGGCGGCGGTGCGTGGCCTGGCGGCGCGCGGGGTGACCGCGCTGCTCGCCGGCGCCGCGGGCACGGTCTGGGCGGGGACGCAGGATGCGGGCGTCTTTCGCACCGCCAACGGTGGGCACACCTGGAGCGCTGCCGGAGCCGGCACGGCCGGGCAGGCGATCGGCGCGCTCGCGCAGCCGCCGGCGCCGTCGCAGCACTCTCAACACTCTCAGCTGGGCCCGCTGCTGCTTGCCGGCAGCGGCCTGTCGCTCAACGGCGTGGACCCGCGTTCGGGGGTGGGCGTCTTCCGCACCACCTCGGGTGGTGCGCGGTGGGACGCCTCCGGTCCCGGACCCGACGCCAGGGCCATCAGCTCCCTGGTGGCGGACGCGGCGGTGAGCGGCCTGCTCACCGCCGACGATCCCGCCGCCGGCATCTACCGCACGCGCACGGCGGGCTTCCGCTGGGCGCCCTTGAATGTCGGCCTGCCGCCCGCGCCGGACATCGAGCTGATCGCCCCTGGCACCGCACCTGCCGGCACGCTCTACGCCCAGAGGGCGGCGACCGACGGCCCACCGGTCCTCTACCGGCGGAGTACCGGCGCCGCGGCGCCCTGGGAGCCGGTGGCCAGCGCTCCCGCGGGCTGTTTCGGGCCGCTGGCCACCGGCGGGGAGGGAGAGGTCTTCCTGGGGGCGTTCCCCATCTCGGGAGGTGGCGTCTGCGCGAGCGCCGACGGCGGGGCGACCTGGACGATCGGCAGCGTCGGCGTCATCGAGGTGATGGCCATCGCGGCGGCGCCCGCGGACCCGTTGCGGGTCTACGCCTCCGGCATCCTGGCGCCCCTGGCTCCCCCCGGCGGGCCGACCTTCTTCCGCAGCGGCGACGGCGGCGTCACCTGGAGCGGGGTGAGCCAGTTCGGGGTGACCGGAGTGCACGGGATCGCGGTCGCGCCGCTGGAAGCCGATCTGGTGTACGCCGCCACCTCTGACGGCGTCCAGCGCAGCGCCAACGCTGGTACCAACTGGGACGTGGTCTTCCCGCGGAGCGCCAACCTGGTGCGCATCGATCCGCGGGTGCCGGACACGATCTACGCCGGGCTGACGCTGGCGCAAATCGGCGCCTCGCCCACCCCACCGCCGCAGCTCCTGGTCAGTGACGACGGCGGCGACACCTGGACGCCGCTCGCCGACGGCCTGCCGCCCAACGTGGCGGTGACCGATCTCGCCTTCGATGCGGCGAGCCCGTCGCTGCTCTACGCTGCGACCGCCGGCGCGGGAGTCTTCCTCCTCCGGCGCGCGCCCTGAGCGGCCGCCCCCCGCGCATAGGGTCCAACCTCCACCGCCCAACGCTTTCGCCGGGTCGTGCGTCTTTAGGGATGTGAGCACGACGACGATCACCGCCGCCGGACCTGCCGCGGCGCGGCCGGCCGGCGGATGGCGGAGAGCGGGCATGGACAGGGAGGCGGAGCGGGCCGCGCGTCCGGCCGGCGCGTCCGCCGGCGAGCGGCTGGCCGCGCTGTTCGACGAGCAACACCAGAGGCTCTTCCGGCTGGCCTGCCGGCTGACCGCCGACCGCGAGGAGGCGCGCGACCTGGTGCAGGAGACCTTCCTGCGCGCCGCGCGCCAGGTGGAGGCGCTGCCGGCCCCGGCGGCTCCGGCCATGCCCGGCGAGGGCTGGCTGGTGCGCACCCTGGTCAATCTGTGCCGCGATCACCGCCGGCGCGGCGCGGTGCGCGCGCGGGCGCGGCTGGCGCTGGCCGCGGAGGCCGGGGCGGGCGCCGGGCAGGAGCCGGTTACCGCGGGGGCGGAGGCGGCGGTGATCGCCCGGGCCCTGGTGCGGTCAGCGCTCGCCGGGCTGCCGCCGCGGCGGCGGGCGGTGGTGGTGCTGCACGAGATCGAGGAGCTGCCGGTGCGGGAGATCGCGGCGCTCCTGGGGATCGCCGCGGTCACCGTGCGCTGGCACCTGCTCGCGGCGCGCCGCGAGCTCGCGCGGACGCTGCTGGCGGCGGACGGCGCCGCACCGGGGCCGGCGGCGAGGGGTGGGGAGGACGGGCCGCCGAGTGCTCCGGGAGCGGCGGTGGCAGGCCCGGCGGGATCGGCGCCGGCGGAGCCGGCGGCCGGAGCGGCGAGAGCGGCGCAGGGGATGGGCGCGGCCGGAGCAGCGAAAGGAGTGGTGAAGCGATGAGCCGGACGGGTAGGCGGAAGGCGGAAGAGCTGCGCGCCGCGCTGCGGCTGGGCGATCCGGGCGACGGGGAGCGGCTGGCGCCCGAGGAGGTGGCGGTGCTGCGCGAGGCGTTGCTCGACGCGGCGGGCACCGGCCGCCTCGGCCG
>JASLEW010000683.1 GCA_030150965.1 Thermoanaerobaculia bacterium
CCGCACGGCGCGCGGCAGCAAACCCGCGCCCGCGCCAGGGGCTGCCGCGGCGCCGCCGCTGCCGCCCCTGGGCGCCCACGTGTCGGTCGCGGGCGGGCTGGCCACCGCCTTCGACCGCGCCGCCGGCCTCGGCTGCACCGCCATCCAGATCTTCGTCAAGAACGGCAACCAGTGGCGCGCCAGGCCGCTGGCCGACGAGGAGGCGGCGGCCTTCCGCGCCGCGCACGCCGCCTCGGCGGTCGGCACGGTGCTGGCCCACGCGTCCTATCTGATCAACCTCGGCGCGGCCGACCCGCGGATCGCCGGCCAGTCGCGCGAGGCGCTGGCCGACGAGCTCGCGCGCTGCGCCCGGCTCGGCGTCGCCGGCCTGGTGATCCACCCCGGCGCCCACCTGGGGGCCGGCGAGGAGGCCGGGCTCGACCGCGTCGCCGCCGCGCTCGAGGAGGTGCTCGCCGCCGGCCCGGAGGCGGCGCCCGCCGGCCGCGGCGGCTCCCGCGGCGGCGGCCGGAAGGGCGGCCTGCCGCGGGTGCTGCTCGAGAACACCGCCGGCCAGGGGAGCTGCCTGGGGCACCGCCTGGAGCACCTCGCGGGCATCCGCGCCCGCCTCTCGGCGCGGGCGCGGCGGCGCGTCGGCGTCTGCATCGACACCTGTCACGCCTTCGCCGCCGGCTATCCGCTCCACCAGGCCGCCGGGTGGCGCGGTTTCCTGGCCGAGCTCGACGGGCGGCTGGGCCTCGCGGCGCTGGGCTGCATCCATCTGAACGACTCGCTGCGCCCCTTCGCTTCGCGCCGCGACCGCCACGCCCACATCGGCGAGGGGGAGATCGGCCTGCCCGCCTTCGCGCGCGTGCTCGCCGAGCCGGCGCTGGCCGCGGTGCCGATGGTCCTGGAAACCGAGCCCGGCGACGGGATGGAG
Source organism: Thermoanaerobaculia bacterium (assembly GCA_030150965.1). Classification (GTDB taxonomy): domain Bacteria; phylum Acidobacteriota; class Thermoanaerobaculia; order Multivoradales; family UBA5704; genus JASLEW01. Next base: position 917 of record JASLEW010000683.1, read on the forward strand.
GGGCACCGCCGCGACCTGGAGACGCTGCGCGGGCTGGCCGGTCGAGGACGCCCCGGCCGGCGGGGCGGAGCGCTCGAGAAGTAGGCGCGGCGCCCCCTTCGTCTTGGAGTCAGGACCCGGGCAGGATCCCCTGCTTCGACAGGTCGAACCAGCAGACCACGACCATCAGCATCAGGATGAGGACCAGGCCGACCTGGCTGATGACCTCCTTGACCCGCAGCGGCAGGTCGCGGCGGATGACCTCCTCGACCAGCAGGATGAGGATCTGGCCGCCGTCCAGGATGGGGATCGGCATCAGGTTGAGGATGGCGATGCTCAGGCTCACGAACCCCATCAGGTAGAACAGGTCCTTGGTCGAGCGGCGGGCTGCCTCGCCGCTCTCCGAGGCGATCTCGATCGGGCCGGAGAGCGCGCCGCGGGCCGACATCTCGCGGCGGAAGATCTTGCCCAGCACCTGGAAGGTGTCGGCGACGATCTGGACGTTGAGGTCGATGCTGGCGCGCAGCGCCTGGGGGAACGGGTATTTCTGGTCGAAGCCGATGCTCCCGATCTTGGCGTCGATCCGCCCCACCTTCCCGTCCAGCCGCGGCACCACCGGGATGGCGAGCAGCCGGCCGGCCCGGATGACCTCGACGATAACCTGCCGCCCAGGATTGGACTCGATCTCGCGCACGAAATCCTGCGAGCCGGCGACCTGGCGCCCATTGACGGCGCGGATCCTGTCGTTCGGCAGCAAGCCCGCGCGCGCCGCCGGCGAGCCGGGCACGACCGAGCTGATCTCGGCCTGGAGCTGCGGCGCCAGGCCGGCGAAATCGCCCACGTCATAGCGCGGCACCCGCTTCGGCGTGACCACCGCGGTGAAGACGTGATCGGCGCGACGGAGCTCCAGCGCCACCGGCTTGTCGGGCGCGGTGAGCAGCGCCATGCTGACGTCCTGCCAGCTCCTCGCCGGCTCGCCGTTGATCCGCTCGATCACGTCGCCGTGCCGCAGGCCCGCGCGGGCCGCCGAGGAGCCCTGCTCGACGCTGCCGACGACCGGCGCCACACCCGGCAGGCTGGGCACCTGGATGCCGATCATGAACAGCACGGTGAAGAGCGAGACCGACAGCACCACGTTCATCGTCGGGCCGGCCAGGAACACCAGCACCCGCTGCCAGCGCGGCTTGTTGAGGAACTGGCGGGGATCGCCCGACGCCTCCTCCGGGTTCTCGCCGTCCATCCGCACGTAGCCGCCGAGCGGCACGAGCGACAGCCGGTAGTCGGTGTCGCCGCGGCGGAAGCCGAAGATGCGCTTGCCGAAGCCGACCGAGAAGGTCAGCACGCGCACGCCGAAGGTCTTGGCGAGCAGCAGGTGCCCGGCCTCGTGGATGACGATGATCACCCCCAGCACGAAGGCGAGGGCGAGGACGTTGATCGGCAGGTTGCTCATGGCGCCTCGGGAGAGCGACGGGCTCGACGGTGGGGCGAGGATACCGGTGGGGGGTGGTCCGCGGGCGGTCGTCCCCCGGCGACAGGTGCTTGATTATAGCTTCGGCCGAGAATAGGGACGCCCGCCCGCCCTCTCCCTGCTCTCCCTGGGGGGCTCCGGCTCCTCCCTCCACGGCGCGGAGAGGGCTCGAAGGCGTGGGGCCGCCCGGCGAGCGCTCTCAGCTCGCACCTGTCTTCGGCGCCGCCGAGGGAGGAGCCGGAGCCCCCAGCCTCGCCATCAGCGCCGGACCGTCAGTGGACGATGCCGGGGAGGAGCAGCCAGGCGCCGACCTGCAGCACCGGCGCCGCGAACAGCAGCGCGTCGCAGCGGTCGAGCACGCCGCCGTGGCCGGGCAGCACGTGGCCGGAGTCCTTCACCCCCGAGCCGCGCTTGAGCATCGACTCGACCAGGTCGCCGACCTGCGCCGCCGCCGAGGTGGCGCCGGCGACCAGCAGCAGCGCCGGGTCCAGCCGTCCCAGGCGCCAGACGCCCCACACCGCCGCCGCCAGGATGCCGGCGACGAAGCCCGCCGCGGCGCCCTCCCAGGTCTTCTTCGGGCTGACGGTCGGCGCCATCCGGTGATGGCCGAAGCGCCGCCCGACGTAGAAGGCGGCGGTGTCGCCCAGCCAGACCACGGCGAGCAGCAGCAGCACCAGCCAGGGGTCGGCGTGGTGCAGCCGGTAGATGCAGGCGAGCGGCACGGCGAAGTACGGCAGCCCGAAGGCCAGGACGCCCAGGCTCTCCAGCGTCTCGGCGAGCGGCGTGCGGCTGAGCAGCACCAGGGCGCCGAGCCCCACCCCGGACAGCGCGCCCAGCCCGATCAGCAGCCGCTGCTCGGACTCGGCGCCGAGCGACAGCGTCATCGCCAGCGCCGCCACCGGCACCAGCACCGGCAGCGCCACGAGCGGCGCGTGCGCGGCGCGGCTGCGCCCGATCCCCACGTACTCGAACGCCGCCCAGATGAAGAAGAAGGCGGCGAACAGGAAGAACCAGGCGCCGCTCAGCAGGAACACCCCGGCCAGCATGATCGGCGTGCCGACGGCGGCGGTCAGGACGCGCTGCATGGAGGAGGCCGGAGCGGCGGGCGGGTGCGAGATATTTTCCATCGTAAGCGTTCAACCTACCACATCTCACGGCGCGATTCGGCCTCGGCCCCGTCGCCGCTCCGGCCGTCCAGCCCTCCGCCCCCTGCGGCCGGCGCCAGGGGCTGCCACCGCGGCGGATAGAGCACGCGCTCGAGCACCAGGCCGTGCGCCGGGGCGGTGGCGCCGGCGGCGGCGCGCGGGGCGCCGGTTAGGAGCGCCGCCACCTCGCCGGGGGCGCGGCGCCCAAGGCCGACGTCGAGGAGCGTCCCGACCAGCGCGCGCACCATGCCGCGCAGGAAGCCGTCGCCGACGAACGACAGGTGGAGCTCCGGGCCGGCCTCCGCGAGCTCCACCGCCGCCAGGGTGCGGTGGGGGTGGGTGTGGGAGCCGCCGGCCAGCGCGAAGGCCGAGAAGTCGTGGCGCCCCACCAGGTGGGCGGCGGCGCGCCGCATGCCCGCCAGGTCGAGCGCCGCGGGCACCCGCACGGCGCAGGGGGCATCGAGCGGCGACAGCACCTCGGCCCGGCTCAGGCGGTAGCGGTACTCCTTGCCGCTCGCGGCGCGGCGGGCGTGAAAGCCCGCGGGCATGGCATGTGCCGCGAGCACCCGCACGTCCGGCGGCAGCAGGCGGTTGGTGGCGTGCACCAGGGCGCGCGGCGGCAGGCGCGACGACTCTGGCAGCTCCAGGTGCGCCGCCTGGCCGCGGGCATGCACGCCGGCGTCGGTGCGGCTGGCGCCCTCGACCCGCACCGCCGCGCCGATCAGCCGCGCGAGCGCCTCCTCCAGCACCTCCTGCACGGCGACGGCGTTGTCCTGGCGCTGCCAGCCGGCGTAGGCCGTGCCCAGGTACGAGACGATCAGGCGGACCACCATCAGGGCGGTCCCGGGGCCGGCCGGCGGTCCCCCGCGCCGGGCGATCCCGGGGCCGGCCGGCGGTCCACCCGAGCGAGGGGCGAAGGGCCGGCCGGCGGGGGTCCGGACCGGGGGACGGGCGCCGAAACCGGCAAACGAGTTGACAAAAGAGGGGGACTTAGCAGAAAAATTGCACCGCCCGACCCGCGCGATCCCGACCCGAACCCGGCGGGATACCCGGCCCACGGGCGGCGGCCGGCGGCCGGCAGGAGACTGGGCAGGCGGGCCGCGATCCTGGCTATACTAAGGCCCGCGATCGCACCCGGCGGACAGACCGCGGGCACCTGGCGGCATGGCAGGCGGTGCCCCATGTCACGGCGCGGGGAGGTAGACTCCCGGGCCACGGGCGCGAGCGCATGGACATTCAGGCCGGCTGCCGCCACCTTCCCATCTTATCCAGGTAGCGCAGCGCGCCGTCGGACAGCGTCCGGGAAACCGCAGGCGGCCGGTCCACCGGCCGCGAGACGCGAGACCCGGCAGGGCGAGGACTTAGGGGCGACGAACGATGACGACGGCGGTGCTGACCCTCTATTACGTCATCCTGGGCGTGCTCGCCTTCTTCGGCGTTCACCGTCTCTGGATGGTGCTCCTCTATCTGCGCAACCGGCGGCGCGCCCCGGCGCAGCCGCCCGACCCGGCGGTGTGGCCGGTGGTCACCGTGCAGCTGCCGCTCTACAACGAGATGTACGTGGCGGCGCGCCTGCTCGACGCCGTCTGCCGGCTGGACTACCCGCGCGACCGGCTGGAGATCCAGATCCTCGACGACTCGACCGACGAGACCAGCGCCATCGTCGAGCGGCTGGCCGCCGAGCACCGCCGCGAGGGGCTGGACATCAAGGTCCTGCACCGCGGCGACCGCGGCGGCTTCAAGGCCGGCGCGCTGGCCGCCGGCCTGCGGGCGGCGCGCGGCGAGCTGCTGGCGGTGTTCGACGCCGACTTCGTGCCGCAGCCGGAGTTCCTGCGCACCGCCGTGCCCCACTTCGCCGACCCGGCCATCGGCCTGGTGCAGGGGCGGTGGATGCACATCAACCGCAACTACTCGCTGCTCACCCGCGTGCAATCGATCTTCCTCGACGGCCATTTCATGATCGAGCACATCGCGCGCAACCGCAGCAACTGCTTCTTCAACTTCAACGGCACCGCCGGGGTGTGGCGGCGCCAGGCGATCGAGACCGGCGGCGGCTGGGAGCACGACACGCTGACCGAGGACCTCGACCTCTCCTACCGCGCGCAGCTGATCGGCTGGAGGTTCCTCTACCTGCCGGAGCTGGCGGTGCCCTCCGAGCTGCCGGTGGACGTCAACGGCTTCAAGACGCAGCAGTACCGCTGGGCCAAGGGGGCGATCCAGACCGGGCGCAAGCTGATCGGCCGGGTGCTCGCCGCGCCGCTGCCCTGGCGCGTCAAGTTCGAGGCCTTCGTGCACCTGACCAACAACATCAGCTACCCGCTGATGCTGCTGCTGTCGCTGCTCATCTTCCCGGCCATGCTGCTGCGCACCGGCACGTCGATGCGCATGCTGCTGCTGGTCGATCTGCCCTTCTTCGTCTCGGCCACGCTGTCGGTGCTGGTCTTCTACCTGATGAGCCAGGTGGCCGGCGGCAGCGGCTGGCGCCGGCAGGTCCGCTACCTGCCGCCGCTCATGGGGCTGGGCATCGGCCTGTCGGTGGTCAACGCGCACGCCGTGATCTCCGGCCTCTTCCAGCGCGGCGGCGTCTTCCACCGCACCCCCAAGTACCGCATCGAGGCGAGCGGCCAGAAGTGGCGCGGCAAGCGCTACCGCGCCGGCGTCAGCGCGTCGTTCGTCATCGAGGCGGTGCTGGCCGTCTACTTCGCCTTCTGCACCGCCTATGCCGTCCTCCACGGCATGTGGCTGTCGATCCCCTTCCTGCTGCTCTTCGTGCAGGGCTACGGCTACATGTCGCTGCTCTCCATCCTGCCGGCCCTCGACGGCCTGCGCCTGGCGCGCACCGGCCTGGCCGAGATGGGCGACGGGTAGCCCTCATCGCCTCCCACCGGCAACGGCCCGCAGCTTGCGGAGCGCCGCGATCACCTCGTCCACCGCTTCAGCCAGGCCCTCCGCCGGCGGCGCCTCGCCCTGGCCGGCGGCGGGCGCCTCCACGGCGGTGGCCTCGGGAGCGGGCCGCTGCCGCGCCGCTGCCGTGGCCGGCTGCGCCAGGCCCTGCTGAAAGTGGCCGCTCAGCTCGTGCACCTGCATCGGCCTGCCGGCGACGTGCTCCAGGGCGCAGTGGAAATCGCACAGGTCCGCCTGCAGCGCCAGGGCGATCTTGAGCAGGCTGGAGAGGGTCGGGGTGGTGTTGCCCTTCTCGTAGCTGGAGATCATCGAGCGGGTCACCCCGGCCGCGGCGGCCAGCTGCTTCTGCGCCCAGCCCCGCCGGCTGCGCAGGAACTTGATCGCCTCGCCCAGGTGCGGCCCGATCGGCATGGGGGGAATGTAGCCACTCCGCCTCCCGGCCGCAAGTGCAAGCCATTGCAGCACAGTGACTTACAGCCAACTACAAGTTCTTCGCCAGGCGGTCATTTTGCTTTGGGAAGAGAATGCGCCAGGGCTCGGGGTCGTCTCCGCACGGCATCAAATCGTCTCTTCACGTGCCGTGCGGTCGTCAGCCCTGAGATCTCCTTCCCGGAAGGGATGCCGGCAGACGGGCGCCGCCGGGAAGCCCTGCTCCTCTCCTGCGTCCCGACCGCTGCGCCCGCGCCGGACACCGGCCCTGGAGGTGTGCGATGAAGCGACCCGTTTGCCTGACGCCGCGCGGCGCCGTGCGCGCCGCCCGCGCCGTCCGCCCTGTCCGCGGCATCCCTGGCGCTGCCATCCTGGGCGCCCTCGGCGCTCTCGGCGCCTGGCTCGCCGTCCCGACGGCGGCGGCGCACGCCGACGCCCCGGTCATCACCATCGTCGATGCCAACACCGAGAAGGTCCACATCGACCGGCCGGTGGTCACCGCGCGGAGCACGCCGCTGCCCACCGTGCGCTTCCGTCCGGGCGACCGGGTGACGGTCACCGCCGGCGGCTGCGCGCAGACCGGCGGCAGCGGCAAGACCTGGAAGCGCTACGTCGATCCGCAGGGCGACAACAGCGACCGGCTGTACCACGGCCGGATCAAGATCCCGCTCGCCACCGACGATCTGGAGACCTTCGCCAGCGTCATGGGGCGCGAGAACCTGCTGAACCGCAACGCGGGCTCGCCGCCGGTCGTGCCGCTCCAGGTGCAGGCGCTGCCGGAGGGCGCCGACACCTCGCAGCTGTTCCTGACCGTCGGCTACGACGACGACGAGTACGACGACAACGGCTACTGGGGCCACGACGACGGCACCGGCGACCAGTGCAAGAACGTCGGCGACGCCTCGATCGACCTGCTGATCGTGCACCAGCCCGCCGGCGCGCCCATCCCCAAGCCGCAGCTGCCCAGGGCGCCGATGGACCTCTGGTGGGCGCAGGAGGACGACAACCTGCTGCCGCTCAACCCGCTGTGGGGAGCGCAGGTCAACGCCCAGGGGCTGCCCAACAACACGGTGCCGGACGCCGGCAAGCTGTGCAACAACTTCCATGACGAGGACGACCTGCTGAAGCTGGGCAGCCCCCCCTGCACCACCTGGACGCCGACGGTCGACGAGCCCAGCTTCTGGAGCGATCCGGCGTTCTACACCGTCTGCCAGCTCTCGGGCGGCACCTCCGGCGCCGTCCACGGCCACGTCAACTGGGGCCTGGCCACCTTCACCGGCAAGGTGGTGTTCTCCGATCACTCGCTGCCGGTGCCGCAGGGCACGGGCGACGACGACTACGACATGCGGCTGGACCGGGCGGACCAGGCGGCGGCCACCACCAACGACGACCGGTTCCAGCCGCCGCCGCCGGCCAAGAGCGAGCTCACCGGCCTCGACCTGGAATACGACAGCGACGAAACGATCGATTTCTTCGACACCCCGTTCTGGCAGGAGCTCCACGCCGCGGTCGACGCCGACAGCTCGTTCGCCAAGGCGCGCGACCTGCTCGGCGGCGAGGACGGCGTGACCGCGATCGCCACCGGCCTGGTGGGCATCGACAACAAGCACGGCGCCCACGCCGAGCTCCATCCGGTGCTCGGCCTGATGATGCTGGTGCCGAGCCGGTCCACCAGCACCAGCGACTTCTGGGTGTTCTTCTCCCGCACCCGCGGCGACGAGGGCGGCTGCAGCCAGGATCTGCACGCCTTCGCCAGCACCACCAACATGCGGTTCCTGCTGCCCCTGCCGGCGTCGCGCCACCCCAGGCTCGGCGCCGCCAACGTGCGCGGCAACGTCTCCGGCGGCAGCTTCAACGTGACGCCGCTCACCGACGGCGTCCTGGTGAGCATCAACTTCCCGCCGGAGAGCAGCTCGGGCGGCCAGATCCCCTCGGCCATGGCCTGGGGCGAGCTGACGATCCAGCATGACGCCGCTCCCCCCAGCCCCAGGCGGCGGGTCACGTCGGCCGCGGCCAGACCGCCGGCCAGGGCGGCCGCGCCGGCGACCGCGACGCCGCCGGCAGCACCGGCCGACCGTGGAGCAAGGCCCCTGGCTCCCGGCGCCGCCGAACGGCAGGCGACGGCGGTGGAGGCGACGGAGAGCGACTACCTCGGCGCCATCCGCAGGCAGCTCTCGGCGGCGGAATGGCAGTCCTTCCTGGCCGCCTACGAGCACCCCCCGGCGCCGCCCCGCAGCCTGGCGCAGCCGGTCGTCACCACCCGCCTGTCGGTGCAGCAGCACCTCTCCGAGTTCGCGACGCCGGCGGCCGCCGCGGCGAGGGCCCCCCTGGCGTCCGGGACGGCGGCGTTCCAGCAGTCGCCGGTGAAGGTGGCGCCGCGCCACCGCACGCTCAAGCCGACCGACGTGCGCCGCATGGTGCCGTCGGAGCGCCTGCCGAACCGCGCCCAGCTCCTGCTCCACCAGCGGCTGGCCGCCGCCCTGGTGCAGGCCGTGGGCAGCGAGCGGGCGCACGCCATCCTGCGCCCGCTGCCCGGCGTCACCCCGCCCAGGCCGCCGGCCGGCGACGCCTGGGCGATGCCCGGTTGGCAGTAGGGAGGCGGACGCCGCCGGGGGAGGGGCGCGGCCATGGGCGGCAGGCGACGCCGCCCGCCGCCCGGCCCTCCCCCGGGGGTCGCGGGAGCCTCCGCGCGGGAGGGAGGCCCCGAGGAGCGAGAGCCGCCGGTACCCCGTTCAAGCTCGGTGGGGAGGCTGAAACCAGCCTGGTAGCGGATGCGGCTGTCGTTTCCACCGGACATCTCGTTAGAATTGGCGCGATGTTCGTGGAACGGACAGCCTCCCCATTGGTTACCTTGCGACCGGCTGCACCTCGGGATGCCGAGCTGCTGAGGCAGTGGCGGGCGGAGACGAGCGTGAGGAGGTACCAACCGCTCAACGATCTGCCCACCTCGCAGCTACGGGCAGACGTCGCCAGCCAGAGGATCTCCGAGCTGTACCGAAGTCAGGGGGATAAGTTCCAATGGATCGTCCTGGTCGATGGGCAGGCGGCCGGGTGGATAACGCTGGTGGTGAGCAATTGGGAGCACGGTTTGGCTGAGGTCGGTTACGCGCTTTCGACCCGGTACCATTCCAGGGGCCTCATGACCGAGGCCCTGGGCCTGCTGCTCAGCGACATCTTCGCCAACACCACCCTGGAGCGCATCGAGGCCCGCTGCGCCACCGAGAACGACGCCTCGCGCCGGGTGCTGGAGAAGAACGGCTTCCAGCGCGAGGGGCACCTGCGGGGCTACTTCAAGCTGCGCGGGCGCCGGGTGGACAACTACCTGTTCGCCTTGCTGCGGACGGATCACGACGCGCGGAGCGCCGGCCGCCGCTGAGCGGACGGCGCCCCCCTCCCCGTCCGGCGCGCCCCGCGAGCGCCGCGGCAGCCGGCTCCCGAGCTACAGCATCTCCAGGTTGGCGTAGCGGGCGATCAGCTTGCGCTTGCCGGTCTTGTCGAAAAAGACCGTGATCTTCGCCTCCTCGCCCTGTCCCTCCAGCTCCAGCACCACGCCGTGGCCGAGCGTCCGTCATCCGACGCTCGGCCACGGCGTGGTGCTGGAGCTGGAGGGACAGGGCGAGTAGGCGAAGATCACGGTCTTTTTCGACAAGACCGGCAAGCGCAAGCTGATCGCCCGCTA
>JASLEW010000688.1 GCA_030150965.1 Thermoanaerobaculia bacterium
GGCCGGGCCGGCGGCGCCGGCCCCTGCCGGTGGGACGGCGCCCGCGCCGGTCCGGGCGTCGAGCGCCGCGATCCGCGCCGCCACCTGCCCGGCCTGCTGCGAGCCCGGCGGCAGCAGCTCCAGGGCGCGGCGCCAGAGGGCAGTCTCCTCGAGCGGCTCGCCGCGGCGTCCCGCCGCCGCCGCGTCCGCCGCCAGGCTCTTCAGATGATCGGCATGAACCAGCCGCCGGCAGGACGGACAGGCCAGGAGGGAGGGCGCGAGCTCCGTGCCGCAGGCGCAGGTCATGAGCGCCAGCCGGGTGGGGTGACGGCGTGCGGGCCGCTGATGTCCAGGCGCGGACGCCGGTTCAGCTTCCACGCCTCGTAGAGCCCGACGGCGATGATGATGAACCCGATCGGGCTGACGGCGCCGAGGAAGGGCAGGATCGCCGAGACCCCGAGGAGCCGCAGGCCGAAGAGGACATAGGCCGCCGCCGTCGGCGGCCGGCGGGGGCGGGGACCTGCGGCCGGCGGCTGGGCCGCGCTCCCGGAGGGCGTGCTCCCGGCGGGCGCCTGGGCGGCGGCGGCACCTCCCGATGGTGCTGATTGCGCTGACCATGGCGCGGTGCCGGCGTTTCCGGATGGCGTCCCGACGGCGGCGGCGCCTCCCGGCCGAGCGGCGCCGGGGCTTCCGGCCGGCGTCTGGGCGGCGGCGGCCTGAGCGGCCTTGTGCTGTGCCTCGGCCCGTGCCCGGGCGTTGGCGATCAGGACCGGCGCGAAGTGCGAGACGATGGCCAGGTAGGTGAGGAGGATGGCAAGCGCCTGGTAGGGCCAGCCGCCGGCCCCGCGCGCGCCCCAGTGCACCGCCCGGCCCACCAGGTAGCCGACGAGGATCGAGATCAGGGAGAAGTTGTACCCGGTCGCCGCCTGCACCGCGTAGTAGATGCCGGCTCCGGCCGCCGCCGCGCCGAGGCCGGCGGCGGCGGCCCGGGCGAAGCCGGCCGCCCCCGGCCGCGCCGCCAGCTTCGCCGCCACCCGCTCGTGGCAGGCGGCGCAGCAGATGCGGCCGTTGATCTCGTAATAGGTGCCGCCGAGCGGCTGCCCGCAGGCGGCGCAGCTCTCCGCCTTCCGGTCGGCGAACTCGGCGCGGTCCAGCTGCAGGCTGAGCGGAGCGTCGGACGGTGCTGCCGGTACCGGTTCGCTGGTCATCTGGGGCTCCTGGCAAAGATTTCCATTATACCGTGTGGCCGTGTGCTCGTTTACTTGGCGTTCGGGGGCGGCGGCGGGGGCGCCGGCGGCGGCGGGGGGCACTGAGCCCCTCCTCGCCGTCACCGGCCTCGAGGTGGCCTACGGCGCCATCCAGGTCGTCTGGGGAGTCGATCTCGCCCTCCAGGCAGGGCAGGTGGCGGCCATCCTCGGACCCAACGGCGCCGGCAAGACCACCGTGCTCCGGGCCGTGGCCGGCCTCGTCCCGTCCCTGCGGGGAGCCATCCGCTTCGCCGGCCGCGACCTGACGCGGGAGCCGGCGCACGAGCGGGTGGCGCGCCGCCTCTGCCTGGTGCCCGAGGGGCGGCAGCTCTGGCCGCGCATGACGGTCGAGGAGAACCTGCTGATGGGCGCCTACTCCCCGGCGCTGCGCGGCGGCGCACGGCAGGAGATCGAGCGCGTCTACGGCCTGTTCCCGCACCTGGCCGAGCGGCGCCGCCAGCTCGCCGGCACGCTCTCCGGCGGCGAGCAGCAGCTGTGCGCCATCGGCCGCGGCCTGATGGGCCGGCCGCTCCTGCTGCTGCTCGACGAGCCCTCGCTCGGCCTCGCCCCGCTGATGGCCGCCCAGGTGTTCGAGCTCGTCCGCCGCATCGCCGCAGGCGGCGTCGGCATCCTCCTCGCCGCGCAGAACGCGCACCAGGCGCTGGCGGTCGCCGCCCACGCCTGGGTGATGGAGTCGGGGCGGGTGCAGCTGGCCGGCACCAGCGCCGAGCTGCGGGCGAGCCGCCACGTGCAGGCGGCCTACCTGGGCGAGGAGGAGCCGTGAGCGGCGGCAGCGGGCGAGTCCGGGGCCGACCGGCCTGAGCGGCCTTCCGGCGGGCCTCGGCCGGCCTGAGGCGGCCACCCGGCGGACCCGGCCGGCCGGAGCGGCCTTCCGGCGGGCTCGGCGGCGTGCATCGCGTCCATCTCCTTGCGGCCCGGCCGGCATGGCGTGGCAGGCCGATCTCACCGGGCGCCCGGGGCGTCCTCGGCCTCGTCGGCGCCGGCGGCACGGCGGAAGTAGCGTCCGGGGGTCGTCCCCAGGGCGCGGCGGAAGGCGGCGACGAAGGCGCTGGCGCTGTCGTAGCCGGCGGCGCTCGCCACCGCGGTGACCGGCCGGCCGCCGGCGAGCAGCTGCAGGGCATGGAGGAGGCGCACCCGCTGGCGCCAGAGGCCGAACGGCAGGCCGGTCTCGGCCCGGAACAGCCGCTCCAGGGTGCGCGCGCTCGCCGCCGCCCCCCGCGCCACCTCCTCCAGGCGGTGCCGGGCCTCGGGGGCGGCGCGGATCAGGCGGGCGGCGCGGACGGCGCGCGGATCGCGCGGCATCGGCAGGTCGAGCGGCACGAGCGGCAGCAGGGTCAGCTCGTCGAGCAGCACGGCGAGCAGGTGCCGCTCGGCGGCGCGCCGCCGGTCGAGGGTCTGGAGGCGCATCGCGCGGCGCAGCACCTCGCGCAGCAGCGGCGAGATCTCGACCGCCCGGCAGGCGCCGGGCAGCCGCCGGCCGAGCGCGCCGCCGAGCGCGCGGCTCAGGTAGAGCGCCCGCATGGCGACGCCGCCCGCCACCTCCACGCTGTGCTGCACGCCGGGCGGCACCCACACCGCCTGATGCGCCGGGACCACCCACAGGCCCGCGTCCGTGTGCACCGTCAGCATGCCGCGCGCGGCGAAGAGCAGCTGCCCCCAGTCGCTCCTGCGGTCGCGCCAAGTGTAGGCGGCGGCCCAGGCGACCGATATGGCCCGCACCTGCGGCCCGCTGTCACGCTCCTTGCGCGCGGCCTGTCCACCTTGGCGGATTCGCGACATTTCCTGGCAGTGTATGGCTACTGCGTAGGACCGGTCGAGATTTATCGTGGGGCCTGTTCAGACCGCCGCCAGGGGAACCGGACGTCGGGGTGCGTGGCGAGTGCCGGCCTGCGGCCGCCGAGGGAGGAACCCGCCGGATCGTCCAGCGGAGCGAGGGAAAAGGAGAAGCCGGAGATGCCGACGAAGCCAACAGCGCCAACGGCTGCACAGACGCCGAAGCCGAGGACGCCGAAGCCGCCGCGGGCGCGCCAGGCCGTGAGCATGGCGCATTTCGCCATCAACGCCGACGACCTCGACCGGGCGCGGCGCTTCTATGAACGGGTGCTCGGCTGGCGCTTCGAGCCCTGGGGGCCGCCGGGCTTCCTGCAGATCTTCACCGAAGCCGGCGACCCGCCCGGCATCCGCGGCGCCCTGCAGCAGCGCCGCGAGCTGGTGCCCGGGCAGCGCACGATCGGCTACGAGTGCAGCGTCGCGGTCCAGGACGTCGATGCCGTGGCCGCCGCGGTGACCGCCAACGGCGGCACCATCCTCATCCCGCGCACCCTCATCCCCACCGTCGGACACCTCATCTTCTTCCGCGATCCGGAAGGCAACGTCTGCGGCGCCATGCAATTCGATCCGTCCGCCCAGGACGAGATCTGAACGGCGCCGCCAAGGAGAGGGCGATGGCGAATCGGAGAGTCAAGATCAAGCACGCGGCGGTGCTCGCGCTGACCCTGGGGGCGGCCGCCGCCGGCGGCGCGCGCTGCCTGCGCGCCCAGGAGATGTCCGAGGCGCAGGCGGCGGCGGTCCGCCGGGGCGTCCAGGCGACCATGGACGCCTACCGCGAGCTTGCCGGCGCCGGCAAATGGGACGAGCTGATGCGCCTCTATGCCGACGATCCGCGTTTCCGCTGGGTGTCGCGGGGCACCGTGGAGGCCAGGTCGGTCGAGCAGATCCGCAAGGCGCTCACCGGCCTGCCTCCCGGCACGCGCGCCGAGAACACCTTCCAGGATCTGGAGATCACGCCGCTGGCGCCGGGCGTGGCGGCGGTGACCACGCTCTTCCGGACGCGGGTGATCGAGCCGAACGGGCACGAGCTCGGGTTCGGCGGCGCGATGACCATGACGCTCGTCGAGCGGCCGGAGGGTTGGCGCATCCTCTACGGTCACTCGTCGTCGCCGCCCCCGCGAGGCCCCGCGGGCAGGTGACTCCCCCTGCGCCATGGAGGTGCGGGAGGCCGGGTGGGCGGGACGGCTGGCGATCCCAGCCTGCCCACGCCCGCGCCCGCCTGCCGCTGTCCGTCTGACCAGGGCCGCTACGGGCAGGAGCCGCCGAGGGTGCAGCCGGCGCAGAAGGTGAAGCGGCCGCTGCCGACCGCGGCGGCCACCAGGGGCGCCTCGTGCGGCGCGAGCGCCTGCAGGGTTTCCTTGCTCAGAGCCAGCTTGGCGGGGTTCTTGTCGATCTTCACCGGATCTCCTTTCCGTGGTCGTTTGCGGTCGTCCTCGACGTCATGGCGGAGCGCCGCATCCCGGCGCCGCGGCCCCTTCTACCATGAGCGGCGCGCCGGCCGCGCGGCGGAATGCGGCCGTCTCAGCCACCCGGCCGCGCCGGCGCCGGCGGTTGACGGGGCGGCGGCAGCAGGCGGAGCGTCGCCTCGTCGAACAGGGGCGTTTCCTGGCCGACGCGCACGAAGAGCACCCTGCGGGCACCGGTCGCCGGCTGCGCCTCGAAGTACTGGATGCCGTCGGGGGCCGCGCCCCAATCGCCGCAGGGGGGATCGGGCACGCCGTCCTCGTGCTTCCGGTCCAGCTCCTTCTGGTAGGCGGCATCCGGCACGAAGGTGAAGCGCTTCGCGCCGGGCGGCGTGGTCCCCTCCTTGTAAGGGCGCAGCACGCAGCGCGCCGCCACCCGGCGGGCGGTGCGCTGGTCGAAGATGCGGCGGATGCCCGCCTCCGGCGTCTCGCCGTCGGCGAGCGGCAGCACATCGACCACCGGCTCGGTCTTGCCGCCGGCGTCGGACCAGCGCATGCGCAGCCCGTTGGCGTCGGTGACGAAGCCGATCTTGCGCGAGCCGAGATCGCAACGCTCGGTCCAGGCTTCGAGCCCGAGGGCGGGAGCGGAAAGCCTGCTCCACGTGCAGCCCTTCTCCGGCTGGCGCGACGGGCCGCCGGGCTGCTGGGCGCCAGCCGGCCAGGCGAGCAGCGCGGCGAGCGCCGCGGCGGCAACCACTCGTCTGGGCATGCCCAAGTCTAGCGCCCGGCGGGCGCCGGCGGCCAGAGTGGACCGACGCGGCGCCCCCTCCGAGGGGAAGAGGCCCCTGCGCCCACCTTCATGCTTCGGAGCCGGGCCCTTGCCGATGGGCAACCGCTGAGCTCGTGGCGGCAGCCCGTCCGTCACCAGGCCGGCGTGATCGCCGCCCGGCGGACCGAGGAACGATCGGCGGTGCGGAATCCCCTCATGCTCGTTCGTCGGGTGGCGGGGGCGGCGTGGGGCGGCGTCGCCGCGGCGCTCGATGTGCTACTGTCGCGCCACTTCTGCAACCGCTCGGGTCCGCGGCGCAACGGGTCCAGGAGCGCCGCGAGATCGATGCAATCGATGCAACCGAACGATCCGCCGCTGGTGAGCGTCATCATGGGCAGCAGGTCCGACTGGGAGACGCTGCGCCATGCCGACGAGATGCTCACCCGCTTCGCCGTGCCGCACGAGTGCCGGGTGGTGTCGGCGCACCGCACGCCGCAGTGGATGCACGAGTTTGCCGCCGGCGCCCTGGACCGCGGTGTCGAGGTGATCATCGCCGGGGCCGGCGGCGCCGCCCACCTGCCGGGCATGGTGGCGGCGCAGACGCTGCTGCCGGTGCTCGGCGTGCCGGTCGAGAGCCGCGCGCTGCACGGGGTCGATTCGCTGCTGTCGATCGTGCAGATGCCCGCCGGGGTGCCGGTCGGCACCCTGGCGATCGGCGCCGCCGGGGCGGCGAACGCGGCGCTGCTCGCGGTGCGCATCCTGGCCGCCACGCGGCCGGAGCTGCGGCGGAGGCTGCGCGAGTTCGGCGAGGAGCAGACGCGGCGCGTCCTCGGCGAGACCCTGCCGTGAGCGGCACGACCGGCGCCATCCTGCCGGGCGCCACCCTGGGCGTCCTGGGCAGCGGCCAGCTCGGCCGCATGTTCGCCATCGCCGCCCGCCGCATGGGCTACCGCGTCCACACCCTCTCGCCCGAGGACGACACGCCGACCGGCCAGGTGGCGGACCGCGAGGTGCGGGCGGCCTACGGCGACCTCGACGCGGTGCGCGCCTTCGCCCGGGCGGTGGACGTGGTCACCTTCGAGTTCGAGAACGTCCCCGCCGCGACCGCCGAGGCCGCGGCCGAGGAGGCGCCGGTGCGCCCCGCCGGCGCGGTCCTCCACACCACCCAGAACCGGCTGCGCGAGAAGGGCTTCCTGGCGGCGGCGGGGTTGCCGGTGACGCCCTGGGCGGCGGTGCGCTCGGCGGCCGAGCTGTCGGCGGCGCTCGCGGCGCTGGGGACTCCCGCGGTGCTCAAGACCGCCGGCTGGGGCTACGACGGCAAGGGGCAGGTGCGCATCGCGGGCGCCGAGGAGGCGGCCGGGGCGTGGGCAGCGCTCGGCACCGGCGAGGCGGTGCTGGAGGGCTTCGTGGACTTCGCCGCCGAGGTGTCGGTGGTGGCGGCGCGCGGCGTGGACGGCTCGTTCGCCCACTACGGGCTGATCGAGAACGTGCACCGCCGCCACGTCCTGGACGTGTCGGTGGCGCCGGCGCCGGCCGCCGCCGCGGCGCCGGAGCTGGAGCGCGAGGCGGTGGCGCTGGCCCGCGGCGTGCTCGAGGCGCTGCAGGTGGTGGGCGTGCTGTGCGTGGAGCTGTTCGTGACCCGGGAGGGGAAGCTCCTGATCAACGAGCTGGCGCCGCGGCCGCACAACTCGGGACACCTCACCTTCGACGCCTGCGTGACCAGCCAGTTCGAGCAGCAGCTGCGCGCCATCTGCGGCCTGCCGCTCGGCGACACCGCGCTGCTGCGGCCGGCGGCGATGGCCAATCTGCTGGGCGACCTGTGGGAGGGCGGCGAGCCCGACTGGGCGGCGGCCTGCGCCTTCCCCGACGTCAAGCTCCACCTCTACGGCAAGGCGCGGGCGCGCCCCGGCCGCAAGATGGGTCACCTGACGGCGCTGGCCGGCGACGCGGCGGCGGCGCGGAGCCAGGTGCTGGCCGCCCCGCGCCGAGCGCCGCGCGGGCGA
>JASLEW010000700.1 GCA_030150965.1 Thermoanaerobaculia bacterium
GCGCCCGCGCGCGTCTGCTCCGCCAGGGCGGATTCGGCGCGCATGCGCGGCACGATGCCGGCGACGGCGAGGACGGCGGCGGCCAGCGCCCCGGCCGACAGCAGCACGATGCCGCGCCCGCGCGAGCCGGCCGGCGGCGGCGCCGGGGCGTGCTCGCCGGTTGCCGGTTCGCCGTCCGCGTCGTGGCGCCGCGCGCCTTCGCTGTGTGGCAAGCTCATCTCGCTTCTCCCGGGCGGCCCGGCGCCAGGCGCCGCGGCGCGGCGGGTGCCGCCGGCCCCTCCGGCGCCCCTGCCCCCGCCAAGTCCCGCGTGTCGTTGCGGTGCATCAGGCTGAAGAAGGCCGGCACGAAAGTCAACGTGGCGGCGGTCGCCAGCAGCAGCCCGCCGATCACCGCCCGGCCGAGCGGCGCGTTCTGCTCGCCGCCATCGCCCAGCCCCAGCGCCATCGGCACCATGCCGATGATCATCGCCAGGGCGGTCATCAGCACCGGCCGGAAGCGGGTGAAGCCGGCCGTCCGCGCCGCGTCCTCGGCGGAGAGGCCCGCCGCCATCTGCTCCTTGGCGAAGCTCACCACCAGGATGCTGTTGGCGGTGGCCACCCCCATGCACATGATGGCGCCGGTCAGCGCCGGCACGGAGAGCCGGGTGAAGGTCAGGAACAGGAACCAGACGATGCCGCAGATCGCCGCCGGCAGCGCCGCGATGATGATGAACGGATCGAGCCAGGACTGGAAGTTGACCACGATCAGCAGGTAGACCAGGACGATCGACAGCACCAGGCCGCCGAGCAGGCCGCTGTACGACTCGCGCATCGTCTGCACCTGGCCGCGCACGATGATCTGGCTGCCGCGCGGCAGGCTCTTCGCGTCGGCGGCGATGATCCGGTCCACCTGGCGGGCGACGCTGCCCAGGTCGGTGCCCTCGACCGCGCCGTAGATGTCGAGCACCGGCTGCACGTTGTAGTGGCTGACCGTCCCCTGCTCGGCGCCGCGCACCACCGCGGCGATGTTGCCGAGGATCTGCGGCGGCGCGCCGGCGGTGCCGGAGATCGGGATGTTCCTGAGCTCCTGCAGGCTGGTCAGGCTGTACTGCGGCGCCTGCACCGCCACGCTGTAGCTCACCCCGTTCTTGGGGTTCAGCCAGAAGGTCGGCGAGGTCTGGAAGCTGCCGGAGAGCGCCACCAGGACGTTGCTGGCCACGTCGTGCTGCGAGTAGCCCACCTGCGAGGCGCGGGTGCGATCGACGTCGATCAGCAGCATCGGGTCGTCGAACGGCTGGTGGATGCGCAGGTCGGTGGTGCCGGGGATGCCGCGCACCTGCGCCATCATCCGCCGCGCGTAGTCGCGGTTGGCCTCCAGGTTGTTGCCGATGACCTGGATGTCGAGCGGCGCCGGCAGGCCGAAGTTGAGGATCTGGCTGACGATGTCGGTCGGCAGGTAGTAGAACGTGGTGCCGGGGAAGTCGGCGGCCAGCCGGCCGCGCAGGGCCCGCACGTAGCCGGCGGTCGGGCGGTGGCCGTCCGCCAGCGACACCAGGATGTCGGCGTCGCCGGGGCCGATCGGCGCCGAGTTGCTGTAGGAGAGGTTGAGGCCGCTGTAGGGCACGCCGATGTTGTCGATGATGGTGACCAGCTCGCGCGCCGGGATGACGGCGCGGATGCTCTGGTCGATCTGGTCGCACAGCCGGGCGGTCTCCTCGATGCGGGTGCCGGTGCGGGCGCGCACGTGCAGCTTGAACTGGCCGCCGTCGACGGCGGGGAAGAAGTCCTGCCCCAGCCAGGGGACGAGCACCGCGAGCGACACCAGGCAGACGGCGAAGAAGCCGGTGATGAAGGCGCCGCGGCGCTCGATGCAGGCGTGGAGCAGGCGGTGGTAGCCCTCGCGCAGCCGCTCGAAGCCGCGCTCGAACGCCAGCTGGGCGCGGATGAGCGGGTTGCGGCTCGCGCCGCGCGCCGCCTCCGCCGCCGCGGAATGCTCGCGCAGCAGGTACTTGGCCATGGTCGGCACCAGCGTGCGCGACAGGAAGTAGGAGGCGAGCATGGCGAACACCACCGCCTCGGCGAGCGGCACGAAGAGGTAGCGCGCGACGCCGGAGAGGAAGAACATCGGCACGAAGACGATGCAGATGGCGAGCGTCGAGACGAACGCCGGCACCGCGATCTGCGATGCGCCGTCCAGGATGGCGCGCTCGATCTCCTTGCCCTGGTCGAGGTTGCGGTTGATGTTCTCGATCTCGACCGTGGCGTCGTCCACCAGGATGCCGACCGCCAGCGCCAGGCCGCCCAGGGTCATGATGTTGATGGTCTCGCCGAGCGCGCTCATCACCAGCACCGACACCAGGATCGACAGCGGGATGGAGACGGCGATGATCAGCGTGCTGCGCCAGCTGCCGAGGAAGACCAGGATCATGATCGCCGTCAGGCAGGCGGCGATCACCGCCTCGCGGATCACCCCGTCGATGGCGCTGCGCACGAACAGCGACTGATCGACGAGCGGCAGGATGCGCAGCTGCGGCGGCAGGCTGGCGGCGATCCGCGGCAGCGCCGCGCGCACCCGGGCGATGATGTCGAGGGTCGAGGCGTTGCCGGACTTGAGGATGGTGAGCAGCGTCGCCCGCCCGCCGTCGACGCGCACGATGTTGGTCTGCGGCGGGTAGCCGTCGCGCACGTGGGCCACGTCGTGCACGTAGATGGTGGCGCCGCCGACGGTCTTGATCGGCAGGTCGTTGAGCTGCTGGATGGTGGTCGGGCTGCTGTTGGTCTCGACCTGGTACTCCAGGCCGCCGATCTTGGCGGTGCCGGCCGGCACGATGAGGTTCTGCGCGCCGAAGGCGTTGACCACGTCGCTCGGCGCGAGCCCCTTGGCCTGGAGCGCCGCGTCGTCGATGTCCACCTGCACCTGGCGCTGCTTGCCGCCGTAGGGGTAGGGGATGGCGGCGCCCTGGACGGTGGCGAGCTGGGTGCGGATGAAGTTGACCGCGAAGTCGTTGAGCTGCTGCTCGGAGAGCCCCTCGCCGGAGAGCGCCAGCTGCAGGATGGGGACCGAGGAGGCGCTGTAGGTGATGACCAGCGGCGGCGTGGTGCCGGGCGGCAGCGACCGCACCTGGGTCTGCGAGATGGCGGTCACCTGCGCCACCGCGGCGGCGATGTCGGCCCGCGGCTGGAAGAAGATCTTGACCACCGAGATGCCGGCCAGGGTCTGCGACTCGATGTGCTCGATGTCGTTGACCGTGGTGGTCAGGCCGCGCTCGTAGTTGGAGACGATGCGCTGCGACATCTCCTGCGGCGACATGCCGGTGAAGTTCCAGATGACGCTGATGATCGGGATGTCGATGTTGGGGAAGATGTCGGTCGGGGTGCGCCCGATGACGATCGGCGCCAGGATCAGCAGCAGCAGCGACAGCACCACGAAGGTGTAGGGCCGGCGCAGCGCCAGCCGGACGATCCACATGCTTCTCTTTCTCCCCCGAGGAAGCCAAGATACCGCCCGGACGGGCAGTCCTCCAGCACAACGCCGCCGGCGGCCCATCTGTTCCCGCCCCGGGGCGGCGCGAGGGTCCGCGAGGGTGACGGGAGGATCTGGGGAGGGGCGGCCGCTCAGTGCGTCCGGCCGCGCTCCAGGGTGTAGAGGATGTCGGCGCCGGTCTCGGTGCTGCTCTCGGCCTGGAGGGTCCACTTGCTGCTGATGATGTAGCGCACCCGGAAGGTGTTGACGGGCTGGAACAGGCCGATGCCGTAGACCACGTAGAGGTGGGGGGCCAGGTACTTGCCGAGCATCAGCGAGGCGGTGTTGAGGTTGCCCGAGCTCTCGATCGAGGCCTGTTCCAGGCCGAAGCGGGAGCCGATGTTCTTGGCCAGCATGCCGGCGCCGGCGAGGCCCAGGGAGCTGGCGGCGTTGGCGACGCGGTTGCCCTCCTGCGCCGAGGCCTGGTTGAGGCCGTGGCCGAGCACCAGGTAGGCGAGCGCGTCGCTCTCCCCCATGGTGGGCGTGGACCAGACGCTGATGCGCGGCTGCTTGAGGCTCCCCTTGGCCTCGATGCCGGCGGTGACCGTCTGGTCGTCGGAGAGCCGCGAGGCGCGGATGTCGAGGCCGGGATCGTCGAGCGCGCCGCCGAAGACCAGGCGGCCGGTCTGGATGGTGAGGTTCTGGCCGTAGGCCTGGAAGGTGCCGCCCTGGGCAATGTCGAGCTCGCCGGTGCCGATCGGTTGGCGGCCGGGCTCTTCGATCAGCAGCAGCTGGCCGTAGGGCTGCCCCTTGAGGCCCAGGGCATCGAGCTCGATCGAGGGGTTGGGCACCACCAGGAGCACGCGGGCGTGGAGGGCGAGCGGCGCCGCCGCGGGCTGCTGCGACTGGGGCTTCAGGCCGCCGACGAAGACCACGTCCTTGGACGGCTCGACCGGGCCGCCCTTGGGCGGGTTCTCGATGTGGATGTGGGCCTCGGGGATGGTCACCTGGCCGGTCACCCGCGCCTCGGCCCCGGTGTAGACCAGGTCGAGCTTCGGCGTCACCAGGATGCGGATGTCGCGGGTGTCCATGACCGCGAAGCGCGTGCCGCTCACCGTCAGGCGCACCGGCTCGGCGGCGCTGGGCGCGAGGCCGGTGGTGCCGGTGATCTGCACGCTGCCGGACGAGGAGCGGGCGCTGGCGTTGACCGCCAGGATCCTGCCGCCGTCGCCGGTGGCGGTGAGCCCGATGTCGCGCAGCTTGAGGCCGTAGCCGGGCAGGTCGGCGCTGCCGCCGGTGAGGCGGGCCTGTCCGGCGACGCGCGGCGTGCCGGCGGTGCCGCCGAGCGTCAGGTCGGCGTTGAAGGCGCCGGCCAGCCGGCGCACGCCGGGCAGGAAGCCCTCCAGGAAGGTGAGGCTCGGCGCGTGCACGGCGACCGTGCCGGAGAGCGGCTGAGCGGCCAGCACCAGGCCCTGGGTGAGGCGCGGCAGGCGCAGCTGCGCCTTGAGGCTGGCCGCGCCCGGCAGGTTGAGGTCGGCGCTGGCGGTGCCGCCGCCCGGCCCGGCCTGGGCGCGCAGCGCGCCGCGGTCGAAGTGCACGGTGATGGTGCGGCCGTCCTCGCCGGGGAAGCGGAGGTCGCCGGGTCCGGGGGCGAGGTCGACGTCGGCGCCGGCGATGCCGCGGCTGCCGCCGTGCGCCTTGGCGGTGCCGTTGATCTCGCCGGTGACCGTCAGATCCGGAGGCAGGAACGGTTTGAGCAGGTGGAGCGGCAGCGCGGTCAGCGCCGCCTCGGCCGCCCACGGGCCGGCGGCGGACCAGGCGGCGCTGGCCCGTGG
>JASLEW010000731.1 GCA_030150965.1 Thermoanaerobaculia bacterium
GGGCCGGACCGCGCCTTCGCCAACCTGGTGGCCGGCCTCTACGCCCACGCCTGCGAGGAGGTGGGGCCGGCGGAGGACCGGCTCTTCGCCGCCCGCGGCGGCAGCGGCGTGCTGGAGGACTGGCGCCTCTACCTGCTGAGCGACACCGCCCATGCGCGCGGCCACGTGCTGGTCGCCAAGGTGGCGCTGGCGAAGCTCCTCGGCGACTATCCCGCCTCGCCGCTGCGGCCGCGCGCCCTGGCGCGCGCGGCGGCGTTCGCCTGGGAGCAGGCCGACGCCCCGGGCGCCCTGGCGCTCGTCCGCCAGGCCCGCAAGGAGGGCATCGGCGGCGAGGAGCGCACCCGGCTCGACGCGCTGGCCTGGGAGATCGGCAGCCGGCTCGGCGATCAGAAGGTGCGCACCGAAGCGGCCCGCGAGCTGCTGATCGCCTCGCCGCTCGTCGCCTCGCAGCTCGGCGTGGCGGAGGTCTTCCGCCGCCCGGACGGCTCCTTCCAATGGAGCGACGCGCTCAACGCCGGCCAGCTGCGGCAGCGCACCCAGGCGCTGCTCGCGGCGCAGCTCGAGCCCGCCGCCCTCGCCACCCTGGACGCGGTGGCGCCCGGGGACCGCGACCTCAAGTGGGTGCTGCTCAAGGCCGAGGTGCTGACCCGCGCCCACCGCGGCCAGGAGGCGCTGGAGCTGCTGCGCCCCCTGCAATCGAGCGATCCGCACGCCGCGGGCGGCGCCGGCGGTCATCCCAGGACCCGCGCCGAGCGCGAGATGCAGCCGCTGCTCAAGAGCCAGCAGATGGCGGCGCTCGAATGGGCGCTGGCCCAGGCCGACGACGACCTGGCCTCCCAGCACCGCGGGCGGACCCGCGCCGCCCAGGCCGAGCACCGCAAGCTCCGCCTCGCGGCGCGCCTCCACCTGAACGCGGTGGCCGAGATGGCGGAGATGGGCGATGCCGGCCTGGCGGTGCGCGCCCTCAAGGCCCTGTACGCGCACCTGATCGAGGAGGAGCAGTTCGACCAGGCGATGGCCGCGCTGCGCCGGCTCCACGCCCTCGACCCCAGGGACGTGACCGGCGCCGGCCTGCTGTGGGGACGCGGCTGGCAGGAGCTCGTCCACCGCAACTACACCGGCGCGATCGGCTACTGGAGCGAGCTGCGGGCGCTCTACCCCGGCGACAGCTCCGGACGCCGCGCCCACTACTGGATCGGCCGCAGCTACGAGGCGCTGGGCCAGCCGGAGCGGGCGCGCGAGATCTACACCGAGCTGGCGGCGGCCGACACCAGCGACTTCTACCGCCGCAACGCGGTGGTGCGGCTGGCGCGCTGGAAGGCGGCGGCGCCGCCCCGGGCCGACGAGCACCCGGCCGAGCCGTGGCCCTACGACCCGGCCCTGGCGCGGGCGCAGCTGCTCAGCGACCTCGGGCTCGATGCGCTGGCGCAGACCGAGCTGGACCTGGTGCGCGACCGCGTGCAGCCGCGCCCGGTGGCGGCCCTCCAGGCGGTGATCCTGGCCCGCCAGGGGGACCGCCGCAAGAGCGTGCTGGCCATCCACGAGGCGTTCCCGGCGCTCGGCGGCCCGCTCCAGGCCGCGGTGCCCGAGGAGGCGCTCAAGCTCTACTACCCGCTCGACTACGAGCAGCCCATCCGCGCCGCGGCGGCGGCCAACGGCCTGCCGCCGTCGCTGGTGCTCGCCGTCATCCGCCAGGAGAGCGCCTTCGACGCCAACGCCCAGAGCCGCGCCGGGGCGAGCGGCCTGATGCAGCTGATGCCGGGCACCGCCCGGGAGCTGGCGCGCGGCCTGGGGCTGGGGTGGTCGCGCGACCGGCTGGGCGACCCGGCCTGGAACGTCCAGGTCGGAACCTCGTACCTGCGCCAGGTGATCGCCATGTTCGGCGGCAACGTCGAGCTGGCGCTGGCGGGTTACAACGGCGGCCCCTACCGCATCAAGCGCCTGTGGCGCGAGGCCGGTGACAGCGACCTGGACCGGTTCCTGGAGGGGTTGAGCATCGAGGAGTCGAAGGTCTACGTCAAACGCATCCTGGTGCTCTCGGACAGCTATCGCCGGCTCTATCCTCATGCCGCCGGCTGATCCGGCATGAGGCCGCCGGCCGGCACGCCGGCGGATGGCGGGCAGCCCGGCGCTACCCTGCCGGGGAGCGGCCTGGTGGCAGCCTGCCTCCTCGGCGCCCGTCTCCTGCTCCCGGCCGCGGCGGCGGGCCTCCTCGCCGGGTGCGGCTCCGGCCGCCCCCTGCCGCCCGGGGGCCCGGTCGTGCTCATCACCCTCGACGCCCTGCGCGCCGACCAGGTGGGCGGCCTGGGCGGCCTGGGGGGACGGGGGGGGCGGGGGGGCGATCCCGCGCTCACCCCCAACCTCGCCGCCCTGGCGCGCCAGGCCGACTGGGCGGGCAGCGCCGTCGCCGCGTCGAGCTGGGCGGTGCCCTCGATGGCCTCGCTGCTCACCGGGCTCACCCCCTGGCAGCATCACGCGATCCTCGACGGCAACGCGCGCCTGGCGGACGACCTGCTGACCCTCCCCAGGGCGTTCAAGGCCCTCGGCTACCGCACCCTCGCCTTCACCACCGGCCGGTGGTTCACCGCCGAGAACGGCTATGACCGCGGCTTCGACGCCTTCGACGTGGGGGGGCGCAACCGCGACGCCGCCGAGCACCTGGCGGCGCTCGACGGAGGCAGGGAGCTGGTGTGGGTGCACATGCCGGAGCCCGACGCCCCCTGGGTGCGCCGCGACTGGCTGCTGCCGCGGCTCGGCGCCGCCGGGGAGCCTGCCGCGGGCCTGCCGGCGGTGATCGACCCGCAGGATCTGGAAGCCTGGTCCGATCCCGCGGCCCCGCCGCCGCCGGCCGTGAGGCGGCGCCTGTGGGCCATGTACCGGCTCAACGTCGCCTGGGCCGACGAGAAGGTCGGGCGCCTGCTCGACGCCCTGCGCGAGAGCGGCCAGTGGGACCGGTCGCTGGTGGTGGTGACCGCCGACTACGGCGAGGAGATCGGCGAGCACGGCACGGTGGGTCACGGCGGCGACCTGGAGCGGGAGACGATCGAGGTGCCGTTGCTGGTGAAGCTCCCGAGCTGGTGCCGGCGTCCGCTGGCGCCGCCGCGCGGCGAGCGGGTGGGCCTGGTGCGCCTGTGGGCCACCCTGGTCGAGGCCGCCGGCGGCCAACCGCCGCCGGCGATGGCGCCGAGCCTGTTCCAGGACGTGCCGGCGCCGGCCCTTTCCGAGCTCTACTTCGGCAACGGCGTCAACTGCTTCTCGCTGGTGGACGGCGACCGGCAGCTGCTGTGGGAGTCGCACTTCGCGCCGCCGGCGCCGCGCGAGCGGAGCGCCCGCGGCGGCGAGGGGCCGCCGAGC
>JASLEW010000790.1 GCA_030150965.1 Thermoanaerobaculia bacterium
GTCGTTGCCGGCCGTCGTCACGATCGTGATGTTCATCCCCTTCGGACGCTCGACCCGGTTGTAGTCCACCTCGGGGAAGATCAGGTGGTCCCGGATGCCCAGCGTGTAGTTGCCGCGGCCGTCGAAGCTCTTGCTCGGCACCCCCCGGAAGTCGCGCACGCGGGGGAGCGCGATCGAGATCAGCCGGTCCAGGAACTCCCACATGCGGTCGCCGCGCAGCGTCACCCGGGCGCCGATCGGCATCCCTTCGCGCAGCTTGAAGGCCGCGATCGACTTCTGGGCGCGGGTGATCGTCGGCTTCTGGCCGGCGAGCGCCGTCATCTCCTCGACGGCGTCGTCGAGGATCTTGATGTTCTGGATCGCCTCGCCCATCCCCATGTTGAGCGAGATGCGCTCGATCCTGGGGACCGCCATGACGTTCTCGATGCCGAACTCCTTCTTGAGCTTCGGCACCACCTCCTCGGCGTACCGGGTCTTGAGGCGCGGCACGTACCCCTCGGGGGTCTCGCGCACCGGCCCGGACGGGGCCGCCGCCTTCTGCGCCTTGGCGCCCTTGTCCTTCTTCTTCTGGTCTTTCGTCGCCATGTCAGACTCGTTTCCTAGTTAAAGGTGGCGCCGCAGCTCTTGCACACCCGGACGCCGCGCCCGTCGTCGAGCCGCTGGCGGCCGAGCCGCGAGGGCTTCCCGCACTCCGGGCAGATCACCCGGAGGTTGGAGATCTGGATCGGCGCCTCGCGCTCGAGGATGCCCCCCTGGATCCCCTTGTTGGGGTTGGGCCGCGTGTGCCGCTTGATCATGTTCACGCGCTCGACGACGGCCTTGCCCTCGCTGGCGAGGACGCGCAGGACCCGGCCGCGGGCGCCCCGGTCCTTGCCCGTCGTGACGAGCACCTGGTCGTTCTTCTTCACTTTCGCCTTCATTTTCAGATGACCTCCGGCGCCAGGGAGACGATCTTCATGAACCGCCGCTCGCGCAGCTCCCGCGCCACCGGGCCGAAGACGCGGGTGCCGATCGGCTCGCCGGCGTCGTTGACCAGGACGGCGGAGTTCTGGTCGAAGCGGATGTAGCTGCCGTCCTTGCGCCGCTGCTCCTTGACCGTCCGCACGATCACCGCCTTGACCACCTGCCCCTTCTTCACGGTGCCGTCCGGCGCCGCCTCCTTGACCGAGGCGGTGATGACGTCGCCCAGCCGTCCGTACTGGCCCGCCGAGCCGCCCCGCAGGTGGATGCAGGAGATCTTCTTGGCGCCCGAATTATCCGCCACGTCGAGAATCGTTCCCATCTGGATCATGGTCTCAAACCCCTTACTCGGCCCGCTTCACGATCTCGCGGACCCGCCAGCGCTTGGTCTTCGACAGCGGACGGCTGGAGACGATCTCCACCACGTCGCCGACGTTGCACCGGTTCTCCTCGTCGTGGGCGTGGAACTTCTTGGTCTTCTTGATCGTCCGGTGGTAGAGCCGGTGGGTGAACGTGTCCGCCACCTCCACCACCACCGTCTTGTCCATCTTGTTGCTCACCACCCGGCCCACCTTGGTCTGCCGGCGGCCCCGCTCCGGGGTCGCCGGGGCGGTGTCCTGCGTCGTCGTGTCCATCGTCGTCTCAGCCATGTCTCCGCTCCTACTTGCCCTGCCGCTCGTGCAGGATGGTGAGGACCCGCGCCAGGTCCTTGCGCACCTGCTTCACGCGGGCCGGCTTCTCGAGCTGGCCGGTGACCTTCTGCAGGCGCAGGGCGAAGAGCTGCTCGGCGAGATCGCGCTCGCGGTCGTTCAGCTCCTCCGTCGTCTGTTCGCGCATTTGCGAAGCTTTCATCGTTTTACCTCAGCTCGTCGTGCCGCGTGATGAACCGGGTCTTGATCCCGAACTTGTGGGAGGCCAGGCGCATCGCCGCCTCCGCCACCTCCCGCGGCACCCCTTCCAGCTCGAAGAGGAT
This sequence comes from Thermoanaerobaculia bacterium, assembly GCA_030150965.1. GTDB lineage: Bacteria > Acidobacteriota > Thermoanaerobaculia > Multivoradales > UBA5704 > JASLEW01. Next base: position 1,934 of record JASLEW010000790.1, read on the forward strand.
GCGCGCCGGCTTGACCACGGCGACCCATTCCTCGGGGTTCCCCTTGCCCTTGCCCATGCGGGTCTCGAGCGGCTTCTTGGTGATCGGCTTGTCCGGGAACACGCGGATCCAGACCTTGCCGCCGCGCTTGACCGCACGGGTGATGGCGATACGGGCGGCCTCGATCTGGCGCGCCGTCACCCAGCCGCACTCGGTGGCCTGCAGACCGTAGTCGCCGAAGGCCATGTAGCCGCCGCCCTTGGTCATCCCCTTGCGCCGGCCGCGCTGCTGCTTCCTGAACTTGACCTTCTTCGGCATCAACATTGAAGTCTTCTCCGTCCTCTCGTCTGCGCCACCGGGTGCACCGGCAAGCTACCGTTCGTCCGGCGGGCGGCTAGGCGCTCGCGCGGCGGCTCTTCTCCTTCAGCAGATCGCCCTTGTAGACCCACACCTTGACGCCGATGACGCCGTAGGTGGTGCGCGCCTCGCCCAGGCCGTAATCGATGTCGGCCTTGAGCGTGTGCAGCGGCAGGCGCCCCTCCTGATACCACTCCGAGCGCGCGATCTCGGCGCCGCCCAGGCGGCCGGAGACCATGATCTTGACCCCCTTGGCGCCGAAGCGGAACGCCGACTCCATCGCCTTCTTCATCGCCCGGCGGAAGGAGACGCGGCGCTCCAGCTGGCCGGCGATCGACTCGGCCACCAGCTGGGCGTCGAGCTCGGGGCGCTGGATCTCCTGGATGTTGATGTGGACCTCGCGCCCCATCTCCTTCTGCAGGTCGTCGCGCAGCTTGTCCACCTCGGCGCCGCGGCGGCCGATGATGATGCCCGGGCGCGAGGTGTAGATGGTCACCCGCAGCTTGTCGGCGGCGCGCTCGATGTCCACCTCGGAGACGCCGGCGTGCGACAGGCGCCCCTTGAGGCGGCGGCGCAGCTTGAGGTCCTCGTGCAGCGTGTCGGCATAGCGGCTGTCGGCGTACCAGCGCGAGTGCCAGGTCTTGTTGTAGACCAGGCGGAAGCCATAGGGGTGCGTTTTCTGACCCACGGTCGTACCTCTCCTCTTACGCCTGCTTCGACTTGGCGGGCCTGCCCGCCGCCGCCGGCTCGGCGCCCGGACCCTTGCGGGTGTCGAGCTTGATGGTGATGTGGCTCTGCCGCTTGAGGATGCGGAAGGCGCGGCCCATCGGCGCCGGCTGGATGCGCTTGGCCATCGGGCCGCCGTCGACGAAGATCTCCTTGACGTAGAGCCGGTCCACGTCCACGTGCTCCTCGCGGTTCTCGGCGTTGGCGATCGCCGACTTGAGGCACTTCTCGATGTGCCGGGCCGCCACCTTGTGGGTGACCCCCAGGACGTTGACCGCCTCCTGCACCGCCATGCCGCGGATGAGGTCCGCCACCAGGCGCATCTTCTGCGCCGAGCCCTGCACGTAGCGAAGCCGCGCTGTCGCTTCCATCGTTCGTCTCCCCCGGAGAACCTGCCCTTGCCGGCCGCTGCCGGCTAGCGCGGGCGGGCCCCCTTTTCGACCTTCTTGCCGCTGTGGCCGCGAAACGTGCGAGTCATGGCGAACTCGCCCAGCTTGTGGCCGACCATGTTCTCGGTGATGTAGACCGGGATGAACTTGGCGCCGTTGTGCACGGCGATGGTCAGGTTGACCATGTCCGGCACCACGGTCGAGCGGCGCGACCAGGTCTTGATGACCCGGTTGTCGCCGCGCGAACGGGCGCCGTCCACCTTGTCCGCCAGGTGCTCGTCGACGAAGGGGCCCTTGTGCACTGAACGCGGCATGGCTCGTTCCTAGCTCCTATTTCTGGTTCCGGCGGCGGACGATCATCGGGTCCGTGCGCTTGTTGTTGCGGGTCTTGTAGCCCTTGGTCGGCACGCCCCAGGGCGTCGTCGGGTGCCGGCCGCCCGAGGTGCGGCCCTCGCCGCCGCCCATCGGGTGGTCGACCGGGTTCATCGACACGCCGCGGTTGTGCGGCCGCCGGCCCAGCCAGCGCTTGCGCCCGGCCTTGCCGTAGGAGACGTTCTCGTGCTCCAGGTTGCCGACCTGGCCGACGGTGGCGTAGCACTCGACGTGCACCCGCCGCACCTCGCCCGAGGGGAGCTTGACCTGCGCCCAGCTCCCCTCGCGCGCCATCAGCTGCGCGCCCGAGCCGGCGCTGCGCGCCATCTGGCCGCCCTTGCCGATCTTGAGCTCGATGTTGTGGATCACCGTGCCGAGCGGGATGAGGCGCAGCGGCAGGGCGTTGCCGACGTTGACCTCGGCCTTCTCGCCCGACATCACCTGCGCCCCGACCGCGAGGCCGTTCGGCCACAGGATGTAACGCTTCTCGCCGTCGGCGTAATGCAGCAGCGCGATGCGCGCCGAGCGGTTGGGGTCGTACTCGATCGAGGCGACGCTCGCCGGCACGCCGTGCTTGTCGCGGCGGAAGTCGATCGTGCGGTAGCGGCGCTTGTGGCCGCCGCCGCGCCACCAGGAGGTCAGCTCGCCGGTGTTGTTGCGCCCGCCGCTGCGGTTCTTGCCCGCGGTCAGCGGCTTGTGCGGCGCGGCCCCGGTGAGCTCGTCGAAGGCGAGATAGGTCTGGAAGCGGCTCGCCGCGTTGGTCGGCTTTCTCTGTTTGATCGCCATCGTCTCACATCCCCTCGAAGAACTCGATCGGCTTCTCGCCGGGGGCGAGCCTTACGTAGGCCTTCTTCCAGTCCGGGCGGCGGCCGACGAAGCGGCCCTGACGGCGGGTCTTGCCGTGGCAGTTGGCGATGCGCACCTCGGCCACCTTGACCTTGAACTGCGTCTGCACGGCGCGCCGCACGTCGATCTTGTTGGCGTCGCGGTGCACCTCGAAAGCGACGATGTTCTCGGCCTCGCGCTGCTCCGCCGATTTCTCGGTGATCAGCGGGCGCCGGATCACTTCCTGGATCCTCATTTCGCCAGCACCTCCACCAGACGGTTGAGCGCCCCTTCGCTGAGCACCAGGAAGGGCCGGTCCACCACGTCGTAGACGTTGACCGCCAGGGCATCGACCGTCTTGAGCGCCCGGTTGTTGCGCGCCGCGAGCGCCAGGTTGTGGTTGTCGTGGGTGTCCACCAGCAGCGCCTTGCCGGCGATGCCCAGGCCGCCCAGGCGGTCGATCAGCTCGCGCGTGCGGTGGCTGCCGAGCGCCAGGCTCTCCAGCACCACGATGCGCTCCTCGGCGATCTTGCGCGACAGGGCCGATTTCAGGGCGTTCTTCTTCTCGCGCACCGACAGCCCCTTCTCATAGGTGTGGGGTACCGGCCCCCAGACGATGCCGCCGTGGCGCCACTTCGGGTTGCGGATGTCGCCGGTGCGCGCCCGCCCGGTCCCCTTCTGGCGCCACAGCTTCTTGCCCGAGCCGGAGACCTCGGCGCGGGTCTTGGTCTTGTGCGTGCCGCGGCGGCGGCCGGCCAGGTACGCCTGCACCGCCTCGTGGATGAGGTGCGCGTTGTAGGGATAACCGAAGATGGTCTCCGGCAGGTCGATCTCCCGCAGCTGCCGGTTGTCGAAGCTCTTGACCGCGATCTTCATAGCTGCTCGCTCTCCGCGTCGTTCTCTGGGCCGGTGTGCCAGGCGCGGCTCAACCGCGCTTCGCCCGCTTGATCGCCACGTAGCCGTGGCGGGGCCCCGGCACCGCGCCGCGCAGGTAGATGAGGTTCTGCTCGGCATCGACCTTGACCACCTGGAGGTTCTTGACCGTCACCCGCTCGCCGCCCATGCGGCCGCCGGCGCGCATGCCCGGGAAGACCCGCGACGGAAACGCCGAGGCGCCGATCGAGCCGGGCGCGCGGTGGAACATCGAGCCGTGGGTGGCGCGCCCGCCGCCGAAGCCGTGGCGCTTGACCACGCCCTGGTAGCCCTTGCCCTTGCTGGTCGCCACCACGTCGACGTACTGCTTCTCCTCGAAGATGCTGGCCTTCACCTCGTCGCCGGGCTTGACCTCCTCGCCGCCTTCCAGCCGGAACTCCATCAGCCGGGCGAGGGCGGCGATCCCCGCCTTGTTGAAGTGGCCCAGGCGCGGCTTGGTCACCTTCTTGGGCGGACGGTCCTCCACCAGGCCGAGCTGCACCGCCTCGTAGCCGTCGGTCGCGCGGGTCTTCAGCTGCACCACCAGGCAGGGGCCGGCCTTGAGCACCGTCACCGGCACCACCGACCCGTCCTCGGCATAGATCTGCGTCATTCCCAGCTTTCGTCCCAGCATGCCTTCCATCGCCGTACCCCTCGAAGTGTCCTGCGTCCAACCCGACCCGCGGCTCCCGGACTCCCGCACCCCGCCCCGCGCCGCCGCCGCCGGCCGCCGCCGGCGAACCGAGCCGCGGACGGCGGGCGCGCCGCGGCCCCTACTTGCCGAACGCCTTGATCTCGACGTCGACGCCGGCCGGCAGCTCGAGCTTCATCAGCGCATCGACCGTCTGGCTGGTCGGCTCGAAGATGTCGAGCAGCCGTTTGTGCGTGCGGATCTCGAACTGCTCGCGCGACTTCTTGTCGACGTGCGGCGAGCGGTTGACCGTGTAACGCGCGATGTGCGTCGGCAGCGGTATCGGTCCCACCACCCGGGCGCCGGTGCGGCGCGCGGTGTCCAGGATCTCGTGCGTCGACGTGTCCAGGATGCGGTAGTCGAACGCTTTCAAACGGATGCGGATCTTCTCGTTGACCATGTTCTCCTCGGCACACTGTGCGACTGCGGCCAGCGCTCCCTTGCCTGATTGATCTACCTGGGGCCTACTTGACGATGTCGGTGACGGTGCCGGCGCCGACGGTGCGGCCGCCCTCGCGGATGGCGAAGCGCACGCCCTTCTCCATCGCGATCGGCGCGATCAGCTCCACCTCCAGGTTCACGTTGTCGCCCGGCATCACCATCTC
>JASLEW010000859.1 GCA_030150965.1 Thermoanaerobaculia bacterium
GGCAGCCCCGGCAGCGTCCCATCCTGCGACAGGTCGGCGGCGAACATCGGGCATCCTGGCCCGGATACGAACAGGTGGGCGGGCCCCGGCGGGACCGCGACCTCGAAGCCGCCCGCCGCGTCGGTCCGCGCCTCGCCGGCGAAGTCGGAGCTGCCGGCGCCGGCGCTCACCACCAGCGCTCCGGCAACCGGCACACCCGCCGCCGAGACGACCGTGCCGCGCACCGTGGACTGCCTGGCGAGCACCACCGTCATGGGGGGCGGCGCGGTGTCCCCGTCGGCGAGCTCGAACGGGATCGGGTCGGACGGCTGGTAGCCGGGCTTCCTCGCCGACACGGTGCCGGCGCCGGTGCCGGCCAGCTCGATGGCGAACTGGCCCTGCTCGTCGCTGAGCGCCGAGCTCAGGGCGCTGGCCTGCCAGCGCAGGAGGATCTGGGCGCGGGCCAGCGGCGCCCCGTTCTGATCGACCACCCGGCCGTGCAGCGCGGCTGCATCCAGGTCGAAGTCCTGCCTGGCGTCGTCGCCCTCCCTGATCTCCACCGTCTGGCGGGCGCCGACGCTGGACCGGCTGGGCGAGACCAGGATCAGGGAGTACCGGCCGGCGGTCCACAGGGTCATCTCGTAGGCGCCGTCGTCGTCGGTCACCGCCTCCCGGGGGGTGGTGCCGCGCGCGGCCGGGTCGAGCGACAGGGCGCGCACCTGGTAGCCCGATGCCGGTTTGCCGCCCCGCCGCAGGGTACCGCTCAAGCGGGCGGGGGCGAGGGCGAGGTCCTCCTCGGTGTCCGCCCCCTCGACGATCCTGACCAGCCGGTAGGCTTCGGTGTCGGCGTCGGGGAGGCGCACGGCGAGCCGGTAGGGACCCTCCGGCAGGGCGGGCGAGCGGCAGACACCGCGGGCGTCGGTCGGCGACTCCCACCGGGTGACGAAGGCGTGCATCACGTCGAGCGCGTCGCCGCTCTCGGCCGCGAGCGTGCAGCGCGCACCGCCAAGCGGGCGGCCATGCTGCGAGACCGTGGCGCGGAGATGTCCGCCCACGGGCAGCGAGAGCTCGGCCACCGCGAGCTGCCCCGGCGGCGCCGCGAGCCCCAGGGCCTCGGCCGGCAGCAGGCCCGGGCGCTCCGCGGTCAGCGCCGCCAGGGAGGCGTCGATGCCGGCGATGAGCACCAGTCCCGAAGCATCCGATTCCGTCGCGGCGAGCGGCCGCGCCGGCCTGCCGTAGCCCGGGCTCGCCGCCAGCTTGGCGGCGGCGCCGGCGAGCGGCCGGCCGGCCGCCGACCGGCAGCGCGCGAGGAGCGACCAGCCGGGCCGCGGGTGATAGGTGAGCCGGGCGCCGCCCCCCGGCGGGAGCGCCCGGCGCTGGAGGTCGGGCGCCTGCCGTCCGGCGGTCAGCGCGACCACGTAATCGCCGGCCGGCACCCGCACCCGGCCCTCGCCGGGCGCCAGGCGCCCGCGCCACAGCGGCTGGCGGAGGTCCGTCGCCATGGGCGAGTAGAGCTCGACCGTCAGGGCCGCGTCCGGTGGGAGAAGCGCCGGCGCGCCGGTGGCGGGCGAGGCGCCGGCAGCGCCCGCCGCCGGGGCAACGGTCGAAGCGCGGTGGTCCCCTGAGGCGCCGGCAACTGCCGGAGAAGCGCCGGCAGCGTCCGGCGGCGGCGCCGGACGGGCGATCTGGAGCCACGCCTTGCGCGGCACGGCGGCCAGGAGGGAACCGTCGGGCTGAACCTGGAGCTGGTCGCGGCGCAGGACGATCGGACCGTGATCCTCGCCCTCGGCCCTGAGGCGCAGGAAACTCTCGGGAGCGAGGAGCGGCCGGCCGGGCTCCGGCCGGCTGCAATCGGCCCGGACCGGCAGCTCGAAGCAGACCTCCAGCGGCGAAGCGATCGCCTGCCCGCGGTCGTCGACCAGGCGCACCGTCGGCGGCGCCGCGGCGGCGGGGAGCGGAGCCAGCGCCAGGCCCAGGAGCGCGGCCGGCCACGACACCTTGCTGCGAGGGCCAGGAACGAATCTCATCGCCACCTCCCGGCCGTCCGCCCGGACGGCCTCACCCGCCGCCCCACCAATTGCTGAAGACACTACATTACAGGAATTGGCCCCGCGCCGCGCCGGCCGTCACTCGCCGGGGCCTCGCCGGCACCTGCCTGATGAAGGCGTGCGGTCCGATCCCGGGCCGCCCACGCGACGGAAAGGAAGGTCCAGATGAAGAAGAAGACCATGCCCAGGCTGACGCTCAACCGGGAGACCGTGAGACTGGCCGGAGTGGCCGCGGGCTTGGCGACCCACGTCGCCGGCTGCCAGACCGGCGCAACGCAGTGCGGCCCCTCGTCGCCGCCGGAGACCTGCCCGCCGGCCTAGCGCGCGCCGTTCGAGCCGGACCGCCGACCGCCAGGCGGTGGCCCCGGGGGACCGCCTGGCCGGCGGCGGCTCGCCGCCGGGAGGGCGGCCGTCAGCCGGCGCGGCGCTCGACGGCGCTCAGCGCGGTGAAGTAGCCGTCGGTGTAGTCGTCGAGCCACAGCGCGACCTGGCCGCGCTCGGGCGGCTGCTTGAGGTCGTTGACGATCAGGGACGGCTGGCTGGCGCCATGCACGTAGAGGCGGGCCTGGCGGCCGGCCACCTCGATGCGGATCCGGGTCCAGACGCCGGGTTCGAGATCGACGTAGGACTCGTAGAGCGCCGGGCTCTCCTTGCGCAGCCGCTCCCAGGGGAAGCCGGGGCGGGAGATGTATTGCAAGGAATGGTTGCGCCGCACCTGGTCGTCCGCCCTGCCGTTGGTCATCCGCAGGTAGAAGCATTCGAAGCGCGAGCCGTGCGGCTGCACGCGGAAGGCGATGCCGACGAAGCCGCGCGCGCCCTCGTCGGCGCCGGGGCGCAGGGTGGCGGCCACCTCTGCCTCGATGGTGCCGTCGAGCAGGCCGGTGCCGGGGAGGATGGCGAGCGGGTATCCCGCCTGGTCGCGGGTCTCGCCCTCCCTGGCCAGCCGGTCCGCCAGGTGCACCGCGCGCCGCCCCCGGTACTGCACGACCTCGGCGCGAGCGGTCAGCACCTCCATCTTTCCCGGCTCGTCGAACGGCAGGTAGGCGGCAGGGGATCGCGCGGGCTCGCCCGGCGCGGGCACGGCGGTCCCGGTCAGCAAGCCGGCCGCGGCGAGGAGGGTGACGATGCGGAGCGCGTTCATCGGTCTGGGGTCCCTGTCGTGCCCCCGGATCATAACCGCTTCGCCAGCCGTCGCCCGAGCGCGCCGGTGCCGTAGAGGATCGGACAGGTGCGGTGGGCGCGGTCGGGATGGAGCGCGTCGATCGCGCACGGGTCGCCGCGGCAGACGGTGCGCTCGCCGAGCATTTCCGCAGGAGCGGAACCGGGAGCCCCGCGGCGGCCCGCCGGCGCCGGCTCAGGGGACCGCGGGGGGCGGCGGAACGGCTGGCGAAGCCGGAGGGGGCGAGGGCGGCGCGGCCGGCGAGGACGGCGGCCGCCCCGGCTCCGGCCGGGGCACCAGGGCCCATGGCGGCGCCTGGCCGTGGGCGAAGAGATGCTCGACCGAGGGGCGCAGCAGCACCAGGAGGCTGGCGATGCCGAGCAGCGACCCCAGCGGCACGTGCAGCGACACCAGGACGGAGATCACCAGGCAGAAGGTGCGGTGCCGGCGGCGGTGCAGGGCGAAGGCGGTGAGCAGACGCAGCGCCGCCGAGACGGCGGCGAGGACGAAGACGGCGCTTCCCGCCATCATCAGGAACAGACCGAAGATGCCCGCGGCAGCCATGGCGGCCGGCCCGGAGTCGGCGCCCGGCGCCTGCCAGAGGACCCCCCAACCGGCGGCGGCGGTGCCGCCGGCGCCGATCATGGCGCCGGTCGCGGCGATGAGCAGGCCGGCGAGAGCGGCGGCGGCGGCCAGGCAGCCGTAGACGACGTAGAAGACCGCGAGCAGGTTGAGCTGCTCCTGATCGATCTCAGCCTGGGTGCGTTGGGCGTGCGGCTCTGCGCTCAAGGACCAGCCCTCCTGCCGCCACCATCTTATGGCTTCTGGCCCGCCGGCGCCCGAGGCGCGCTTGACACCGGGCAGGCAGGCACGCATTATAGATAGCATGTCTATGCATCGAGTGACACAAGGCGCCGAGGGTCATCCTGAGCCGACGAGGAGCTCCGTGCCGGCCCGCGGCCGGCCGGCCTTCCGGAGCACACCGCTGCGGAAGGCGGTGACCGCGCTGACCGTCGCGACCGTCGTGACCGTAGCCATGGCCACGGGCACGGCGGCGGGTGGAACGGGCGCCCAGGGCGCCGGCGGTGCCACCGGTGGCGCCGCCGGCGCCGGTTGGATCCCCTTCGGTCCGCCGGCCGGTCTCCTCGCCACCCTGGCACTGGACGGGGCGGGCAACATCCTGACCTCGACCAGCGAGAGCGGCGTCTACCGAAGCGACGACCTGGGCGTCTCCTGGCAGCTGTCGAGCCAGGGGATGGGCACCGAGACCGCGCGCGCCCTGGCCGTGGACGCGGCCGGCGGCGAGCAGGTCGCGGTGACGGCAACGGGCGTGTTCGCGCGCGCCGGCGGCGGCGCGGCTTGGCGCCTGCTCGCCCGCACCGCGCTCTTCGGCGCGCCCGGGAGCGGCGCCGACGTGCTGGCGCTCTCTGGGGGGGCCGCGACGCCGAGCTGGGTCCTGGCCCGCGGCCGGCAGGTGTTCCACAGCGGCGACGGCGGCCGCACCTGGCACCGGGTGCTGGTGACACGGAACGAGGTGACCTCCATCCTGGCCGATCCGGACGACGCCGGCTCCGTCTTCGCCGGCACCGACGGCACGGACCACGCGGGCGAGCTGCTGCACAGCGGCGACGGGGGGAGCACCTGGGAGCCCGTGACCGCGGCGGAGCCGCTGCCGGGCAATCCCGGGATCTCGCCCTTCGCCGACGGCGTCGGCGACCTGGCGGCGGTCGCGGCCACGACCGCGGCGGCGCCCCTGGCGGCGAGGCCACCGCTCCCAACGTTCCCAACGTTCCCGACGCTCCCGACGATCCCAATGATCCCAACGACGCCAACGATGCCGGCAGCGGCGGCGATACCGGCGGCGGCCGGCGGCGGCGGGACGCGGCCGGCCACCCTGTTCGCCGTCGCCTCGATGGCGCTGCTGCGCAGCGGCGACGGCGGCGCCACCTGGCAGCTGGTCACCGACCTCCCGGCGCCGGCCGGGACGCAGCTCTCCGTGCAGTCGATCGCCGCAGGGGCGGGGCCCGGCGCCAGGCTCGACCTGCTCTACGAGGCCTTCGACGGCAGCACCGGCGCCCAGCTCTTCGGCGCCCTGGCCAGCGACGACCTGGGGGCCACCTGGAGCCGGCTCGACCGCCGCGGCCTGGCGGCCGGCACGCACCTGGCGGTGCAACCCGGCACCGGGAACCTCTTCGCGCTCCAGACCGACCGCATCGCCATCGGCCTGGGCCAGGGGCGGCGCTGGAGCGCGTCGCGGCTGGGCGATCAGTTCTGCGGCGGCCCGAGCGGCGGCGAGGCCCGGCTCGCCTTCGCCGCCGGCGGCTCGCGGCCGGTGATGCTGGCCGGCGGCCGGCTCTTCGCCAGCCACGACTCCGGCGCGCACCTCGCCGCCGTCAGCCCGGACGACGAGCCCGGCGGCAGCTGCGCGGTGTTCCGGGACCTCACGGCCGATGCCGCGAGCGGCACCTGGTTCGCGCTGTCCGACCGCGCGGTGTGGAGCAGCGCGGACGGGGTGCAATGGCAGGCCTGGCCGCACCAGCTGCCCAACTTCGATCCGCCGAGCTTCAGCCTGGCGGCGCTCGTCGGCGGCCAGCTGCTGGCCGGCACCTGCGGCATCGCGCGCAGCGCCGACGGCGGCCGGACCTGGCAGGAGACGCTCCCCTGCGACGACGGCACGGGCCGCGTGCAGCTGGTGCGCCGGCTGGTCGTCGATCCCGGGGACGCGAACCGTGTCTTCGCTCTGGTGACCTCCGACCAGCCGACAGGGTTCCCCGAGATGGCTTCCTTCCTCGCGGTCACCGAGGACGCCGGCCGGAGCTGGAACCGGCTCGGCTTCGCCGCGGACGCGCTGGCCGCCGGCCGCTCCCGCACGCCGCTGCTCTGGGCGCTCGACGGCCAGGGCTTTTTCCGCGGCACCGGCGAAGGGAGCCGATGGATCCGGGTCAGCACCTTCTCGACCGGCACCGATCCCGCGGCCGACATCTATCTCGGCACCCGCGCCGACATCGGAGTGGACCCCCGCGATGCTTCGGTCCTCTACGTGGTGAGATGGGACGGCGCCTGGAGCAGCGCCGATGGCGGCAGGAGCTTCACCCCCCTGGACGCCGGCCTGCAAGCCGACGCGCTGCGGCTGGTCCGCATCTGGGTCGATCCCACCGGCGCGCGACAGCTCTACGCGGCCGGCGCCGCCCTCTTCACCAGACCCGCCGGCTAGCGGCCCGCGCCCGCGGGATCGGGAGCGCTGGCCGGCCCTCGACGCCGGAAGGCCGGTTGCGCCTCCCGGCGTTCTCGGAGCGGCGGGAGCGGCGGGAGCGGCGGGAGCGGCAGGCACGGCGACGGACGAACCCGGCCGCGCCGCGGCCGGTGATAAGCTCGCGGCTTCCGACGTGCGACGCGGGTGGGCACGAGAGCGTGCGGCCGGAGGCCCGCGGGAGGTCGCCTCGAGGTGCGGACGCTGCCGGTCTTCGTGGCTTTCTTCGTCATGGGCTTCGTCGATGCCGTGGGAACCCTGGTGGGGTTCGCCGAGAAGGAGATGCGGCTGAGCGCGGCGGAGGCCGGGCTGCTGCCGTTCTTCGGCTTCATCGCCTTCGCCGTCTTCTCGGTGCCGGCCGGCACGCTGGCGGAGCGGTACGGCAGGCGGTTCCTGCTGGTGGCGTCGCTGGCGGTGGTGCTGGCCGGCGAGCTGATCCCCAGCCTCACCGTCGGCCGCTTCGCCGCGCTCCTCGGCGCCATCTTCCTGATCGGCAGCGGCATGGCGGCGCTGCAGGTGGCGGGCAATCCGCTCATGCGCGACGTGAGCCCGCCGGGGCTCTTCGCGCGCAATCTCACCTTCGCCCAGTTCATCAAGAGCCTGGGGTCGATCTCGGGGCCGTACCTGACCGCCCTGGTGGTGAGCCTGGGGTTCGCCTGGCACCGGATCTTTCCGGTCTTCGCCGCGGTGACGCTGCTGGCGCTGCTGCTCGCGGCGGCGGCGCTGCCGCGCGGCGAGCGGCGAGGCG
>JASLEW010000877.1 GCA_030150965.1 Thermoanaerobaculia bacterium
CCACCCGGTCGCCCAGGTCGTGGCGCTCCAGGACCGCCGCCAGGTCGGCGACCACGCCGCTCCCGGCGCTCTCGCCCTCCTCGGAGAGCGCGGTGAGACCAGGAAGCTCAGGCAGCACGGGAAGCTCAGGCAGCATGGGGAGCTCGGGCAGCATGGGGAGCCCAGGGAGCATGGGGAGCTCGGGGATGCCCTGCCCGAGACCGGCCGTGCGGGCTCCGCCCGTGCCTCCGGGTGCGCGGCTGTCGATGAGCACCAGCAGCGGCACCTCGCCCGCCGCCGCCAGCAGGCGTGCCATCTCCAGCGCCACGTAGCCGCCGAAGGAGTAGCCGCCCAGCTGGTATGGCCCGCGGGGGCGGGCCTGCCGCACCGCCGCCAGGTACTCGGCGGCCATCTCCTCGACGCGCCGGGGCGGCTCGCCGCCGCCGCGCGGATCGGGGCCGGCGAGCCCATAGAAAGGCTGCGACGTGCCGAGCCGCCGCGCCAGGTCCAGGTAGCAGAGGACCGATCCTCCCGAGGGGTGGACGCAGAAGAACGGCGGCAGGGCGCCCTCGGGCTGGAGCGCCACGAGCGGCGCGCCGCCGCCGTCCCGCGCCGCCGCCGGCCCCAGCAGGCGGGCCAGCTTCTCGACCGTCAGGGAGGGCAGCAGGCGCTCGAGCGGCGGCGCGCCGCCGAACCGCCGCTCCAGGCGCGCCTGCAGCTCGACCGCCGCCATCGAGTCGCCGCCCAGGTCGAAGAAGTCGTCGCCGATGCCGATCGGCGCCACGCCCAGGAGCTGCTCCCAGAGCTGCAGGAGCTGCAGCTCGAGCGGCGTGCGCGGCGCCACTGCCTCCCGGGTCGGGTCCCGCGGTTCGCTTGCCATCGTCCTGGTGCGCTCCCTCCGCTGCCGTCCTGGTGCACTCCCCGCTACCGTCCTGGCGCGCTCCCGGCTACCGCCCTGGAGCGTTCCCGGCTACCGCCCTGGTGCGCTCCTCGCTACTGCCCTGGTGCACTCCCTCCGCTGTCGTCCTGGTGCGCTCCCCCCGCTGGCGTCCTGGTCGGCTCCCCCCGCTGTTATCCTAATCGCCCAGCGCGATGAGCTTCTTCCTCGGCCACCCCCTCAGCCGCCGGCCGCTCTGGCAGCGCCTGCCGCGGATGGGGCGCTTCGTGCTGCGCCTGCTGTTCGCGCAGGAAGGGCTGCTGTTCCAGCCCCGGCCCGACGGCGCGGTGGCGCCGCGCGACCTGGGGCTCGCCGGCGTCGAGGTCGAGCTGCCGGGAGCGCGCCGGGTCCTGGCGCGCGGCTGGTGGGTGCCCGGCGCCGACGCCGCGGCGCCCGCCGTCCTGTACCTGCCGGGGGCCGCCGGCAACCTGGGCGAGGACCTGGCGACGCTGCGCTTCCTGCACGGGCTGGGCGCCGCCGTCCTGGCCTTCGACTACCCGGGATTCGGCCGCTCGCCGGGCCGGCCGCGCCTGGCCGCCTGCGAGCGGGTGGCGGAGGGCGCCTGGACCATGCTGGGCCGCCTGGCGCCGGCTGCCGCGCGGCGGGTGGTCTATGGACGCTCCTTCGGCTGCTTCCTGGCCACCCGCCTGGCCGCCGCCGAGCCCGCCGCGGGGCTGATCTTCCACAACGGCTTCAGCTCGCTCGACGACTTCGTGGCGCGGGTCTTCCCGCGGCCCCTGGTGGTCCGCTTCTGCCGCTTCCACCTCGACAGCGGCGCCGAGATCGGCCGCTGCCTCTGCCCGGCGCTGTTCCTCCATGCCGGCCGCGACGAGGTCGTCGCCGCCGAGCTGGGACGCCGGGTCTTCGCGCGCGCCGCCGGTCCCCGGCGCTTCTTGGAACTGCCCGGCGGGCATTTCGGCGCCGACTGGCAGCGCCTGCCCCAGGTGCGCCAGGCGTTCCGCGAGCTGCTGGCCGGCGAGGCCGTCCGCTGGGAGCGCCCGGCGGCGGACAGGGGGTGACGTGGGCCGTCGCGAGCCGCTGAGCCTCGAGCGCCTGGTATCGGGGCTGGCACGACACGGCCGGCGGCGGGCGGTGGGCGTGGCCGGCGACCTGGGCGTGCGCTGGTGGTCCTACCGGCGGCTGGCGGACGAGGCCGGGAGCGCCGCGGCGCTTCTCGCTCGGCAGGGGATCGGGGCGGGCGACCGCGTCCTCATCTGGGCTGTCAACTCGCCGGAGTGGGCTGCCGCCTTCCTGGCCATCCTGTCGCGCGGCGCGGTGGCGGTCCTCGTCGATGTGCAGGAGCCCGCGGCCTTCGTCGGCCAGGTCGTGGCGCAGGAGCGGCCGGCCCTCTGCCTGCACGACCTGCCGGACCGCCGTTCCGAGTTGGCGGCGGCGGCGGGCGCCGGCGGCGGGCGCTGGCAGCCGCTCTCCGCCCGGTGGCGGAACGGCGCTGATGCGGAGGCTCTGGCCGCGGAGCCACTGGCCGTAGAGCCCACGGCCACGGAGCGCTCACCCGCGGAGCCCCGGCCCGTGGCCGCTGCGGCCTCCGCGGCGGCACCCGGCGGCCGCTCTGCTGCGCCGTTGCCCGACCGGCTGGCCGGCGGCGAGCTGCCGCGGCCGGCCCCGGCCGCCTTCGCCGACCCGGCGGCCGTGGGCCCGGACGCTCCCGCGGCGACGGTCTACAGCTCGGGCGCGACCGGTGCGCCCAAGGGGATCGTGCTGTCGCGCGCCAACCTGGAGGCGCAGCTGGCGCCGTTCGCCCGCCGCCGCTGGCTGGGGGCCCTGCCGTTCCGCTTCCTGGTGCTGCCGCCGCTCAGCCACGTGCTGGGCCTGGTGGTGGGGCTCCTCGTGCCGCTGTCACTGGGGCACGCCGCGCTCTACACCGCCGGCAACCATCCCGCCCGCTGGCTGCGGCTGATCCACGACTACCGCATCGCGGTGCTGGTGGCGGTGCCGCGGACGCTCGAGCTGCTGGCGGCGGCGTTGCTGCGCACCCGCGGGCGCGGCGGGACGACGCTCGCCGCCGACCTCGCCGCGGCCGGGACCGGGGCCGGCCGCTGGCTCCTCTTCTGGCGCCGCGGCAGCATCCTGGGCCGCGTGCCGTTCCGCCTGATCCTGGTCGGCGGCGCCCGGCTGCCCGTTGCGGTCGAGACCTTCTGGCGCCGCGCCGGCATCCTGGTGATGCCGGGCTACGGCCTCACCGAGACCGCCTCGTTCGTCACCATCGGCTCGCCGTTCGCCCCGGCCGGCCGCATCGGCCGGCCGCTGGGCGGCCAGCAGCTGCGCCTGGCGCCCGACGGCGAGATCCTGGTCCGCGGGCCGTCCCTGGGGCACGTGGAGGACGGCGGCGCCCTGGAGCTGACCGCCGACGGCTTCCTGCGCACCGGCGACCTGGGCCGCCTCGATGCCGCCGGCAGGCTGGTCTTCGCCGGCCGCAAGAAGGAGATCATCGTCACCGGCGAGGGTCACAACGTGGACCCGCACGCGGTCGAGGCGGCCCTGGAGCAATCCGCCGGCGTCCGCGAGGCGGCGGCGGTGGCGCGCCAGGGGGCGGCGGGCGAGGAGGTGCACGCGGTGCTGGTGCTCGACCCGGACGCCACGCCGTCCGCCGCGGTGGCGGAGGCCAACCGCCGCCTGCCGCCGCCGCAGAGGATCGCCGGCTGGACCGTCTGGCCCCATCCCGCCCTGCCGCGGACCACCCTGGGCAAGCTCCGCCGCGCCGCGATGGCGCGCGCCGTCGCCGGGCTGCCGGCGGGCGCGGCCCCCGGGAGCATGGCGCCTGCGGGCGGCCTCTGCCCGGAGCCCGCCGGTCCTGGCGGAGGGGAGATCGCCGCCGATAGAGAAGGGTCTTCCGGGGCCTCCCACCGCGACGTCCCGCTGAAGCTCGACGATCTGCTGCACGAGGGCGAGCGGCGCCTGCGCCTGCGCCACCTGGCCCGCTACCTCCTCCAGGAGCGGGCGGACGCCGCCGAGCCGCCGGACCTCACCCTGGCCGGCGGGCTCGGGCTCGGCTCGCTCGACGTCGTGGAGCTGGCCGGGCTAATCGAGGACGCCACGGCCGTCCCGCCGCCGCCGATCGCCGCCGGCACGACCCTCGTGGAGCTGCGGCAGGCGCTCCGGCATGCCGCCGCCGCCGCCCGCCTGGAGCGGCAGGCCGTGGCCGCCGCCTTGCAGACGCCGCGCTGGCTGGCGCCGCAGGCCGGCAGCGGGCCGCACCGCGAAGGGTTCCTTTCCCGGCCCGGGTTGCTTTCCCCGCCGGAAGCATCCCCGGCCGGCGCCTCGGCCCCGGGGCCGGTGGCCGAGCCGCGCTGGGCCGCCTGGCGCGCCGCCGTGCCGTGGCGGGCGGCGGTGCGCTGGACCGCCACCCGGCTCTGGGCCGCCGCCGGCTATCGCGTGTCGGCCCGATGGGATTGCGATCCGGTCGGCCTGCCCCGGCCGCTGCTGCTGGCGGCGGCGCCGCACCGCCACTGGCAGGACGCGCTGGCGGTCTACCTCGCCCTGCCGCCGGCGTTGCGGCGCCACGCCGCCGTGGTCACCAACCGCGACTTCGCCCGGCTGCCGGCGCCCGGGGCGCCCACCGGTCGGCGCCTGGCCCTGGCGGCCGCCTACCACCTCGGGCTGCCGTCGCTCTTCCGCTTCACCGTCCTGGCGCCCTTCGGCCGCACGCGCGAGGGCCTGCAACGCACCGCCGTCCTGCTGGACCGCGGCCTGGTCGCGATCACCTTCCCCCTCGGGATGTGCTATTGGGGAAGACCGGACCCCGGGCGCCACGACGCGGGCATCGCGCTGCTGGCGATCGAGACCGGCACGCCGCTGCTGCCGGTGGCCCTGCCCGCCGCGGGCCCCCTGGGCTGGCACCTGGGCCGGCCCCGGCGGCGGATCGAGGTCCGCTTCGGCGAACCGATCTGGCCGGCCCCGGCCAGCCGCCCCGAAGACCTGGTGGCGGGCGTCGAATCCGCCCTGGCCGCCCTGGCGGCGGCCGGCGGCTGAGGCCGGCGTCCTCCAAGCCGATCCGGCCGATCAAATCAGTGCCGGGAGCCGGCCGGCGTCCGCGCCGCCCGTGGCGGCCGGATGTAGGGGGGCCGCGGCCGGCGCCGCCAGGCCGCCGTCCCGAGGCCCGCCTCGCGTGCGTCCTCGGGAATACCGAAGAGCAGCGACGACAGGCGGCGCAGCTCCGGATCGCGGGTGAAGGCGCGCAGCTCGGCGTCTCCCTCCATCTGCCGGTAGCGGGTGAGCACCGCCATCTCGCGCCCGCGGCCGTCGAAGCTCGTGCCGTCGAAGCTGCTGCCGGCGCCGATGCGCGGCACGTGGTCGCGGCCGGCGTCGTTGAACCGGAGGCCCAGGAGCCGCGCCAGCTCGCGGCGGTAGCCCTCCTCCGCGACCCAGCGGTTGTAGCTCACCTTCACCAGGCCGGGCAGGATCTCGGTGACGCCGGCGAACTCCCGGGCGTGGGAGGCCCACAGCCCCGACCAGTCGACGCAGGGAAAGGCGGCGATCCTGGACCCCTCGGCGCGCAGCCGGCTGGCGATGAAGTTGGGCAGGTCGCGCAGCACCAGCAGCCGCACCACCCGGGCGCTGGCGCCCCAGCCGAGGCGTTCGTGGCGCGGCATCAGCAGGGTGGCGGCCTGCTCGAGGGTGTGGTCCTCGAGGTTGAAGATGTAGCACTCCTTGGGCTGGCAGCGCACCGCGTCGGCGGCGGCGTAGCCGTCGGCGACGTTGCGGTAGACAAGGTTTTCCACCGCGCCCGGATTGTTGCGGAACAGCACCGGCCCGCTGAAATGGCAGAGCAGCCAGTGGATGATCGCGTGGTGGCCGGACCGCATCCCGGCGATCACCTGGATCTCGAGCTGATTGTCAGGCAAGCGTCGAACCGCACCCCGCCGCCGGGAGGCCGGAACCGGCGGCGGTCATCCGGCGCGGCCCCTACTTGGGCTTGGCGCGATGGAACGTGACCTGCGCGTGGTCGCGCTGGAACTTGAGCGTGCCGCTGATGGTGTCGTCGTCGACGAAGCGCCCCTCGAAAGCCGCGCCGGCGCGCAGGAACGAGCCGCTCAGCACGACCTCCGGGTAGTAGTTGACGCCGGAGATGTGCCCGGTCTTCTTGAAGCCGCCCACGTGCAGCAGGCCGCTGACGTGCGATTGGATCTGCCGGACCTCGAGGCCGTACCGCAGCCCGTTGATCTCGCCCTGCCAGTCTCCCGTCATCTCAGGCGTCGCCATGGCCGCTCCTTTCACCCGGGTGTTCGAACCAGCTCGAGCCAGCGTCTGTCCGTCTTTTCCGGACGTGATGCTAACCCAAGCCCGGCCGTCCAACAAGCCGCTCACGATGCTGCCCGAGCGCGGCGCCGGGCCGCGTCGGCCATCCTCGCCGCGCCGCGGACCGCGCCGTGGTGTCCTGCGGGACCAGGCATGCCCCTGGCGACGCCGCGGCACGCGATGCTAGAGTCTGCTCCGCCGCATCGACCGGACATGCCTGGAGTCACCGTGCGCTGGCAGCTTCTTCGATCCATCGACGAGGTCGTACCGGGCCAGCGCATCGTCGGGCGCGCCGTCACCGACTTTCCGGAGCAGCTGTTTGCCGATCATTTCCCCTCGCTGCCCGTCACGCCGGGCGTGCTGCTGGTCGAGCTGGGCGCCCAGCTGTCGGGCCTGCTAATCCAGGCGACCCTGCACGCGGCGAAGGGCCACTGGGTGTTCCCCTTCCTGGTGGTGATCCGCGACGCCAAGTTCCGTTCCTTCGTGCCGCCGCACAGCGAGCTGGAGATCGTCGCCGAGCTCGGGCACGTGCGCCACGGCGCCGCCGAGACGCGCGCCCGCCTGATGCTGGACCGGCGGCGCTGCGCCACCATGCGCCTCGCGCTCGCCTTCGACCCCGCCGGCGGCGCCGGGGCCGGCGACCCGGCGGTGCTCGCGGCCCAGGCGCGGGCCGAGCTCGCCCGGCTGCGCAGCCCCTGGCAACCGCCCGCGGAGGGCGTGCCGCCAGCGCCGACGGCGGCGCCCGCGCCGACCTCGCCGCGCCCGCCGCTGCCGCCGTCCCCGCTCCTCCCTCCACTCCCTCTGACAACAGCGCCCATGCCGCGTCCTGCCACGGCGGAGCGCTGATTGTCGGACTCGCGTCCCGCCGCCGACCCGCGCCTGCTGCGCGCCTTCGACCTGCTGCGCAGCGTCTGCGACGACGCCGGCCTCGCGCCGGACGGCGGCGCGGAGCCCGGCGCGTGGACCGCCCTGGGCGCCCCGGGCACTCCGCCGGCCGCGATCGAGGACGGGACCTGGCTGGTCAGCTCGACCGACGTGCTGCTGCCCTGGCAGCCGGCCACCGCCGCCGCGGCACCCGCGGTGCGCGACCCGCGGGACCCGTGGGATGCCTATTTCGCGCCGTCCGCTCCCGCCCCCGCGGCGCTCCTCCCCGGCCCGCCGTCGCTGCCGTTCGCGCCGCCCGGCACGCCGGTGCATCAGCCGGCAACGACGGCGCCCCTGACGCCGCTGGATCCGGTGGCTCCGCTGGCTCTGAAAGCTCCGGCAGCTTCGACGGCGCCGTCCCTTTCGTCCCTGACCTCCCTGTCCCGCTCCTCCCTGCCGGACGGGTTTCTCGCGTCCCATGGGGCCCCGCCGGCGGCGCCGGGCTGGCTCGAGGAGCCGCTCGACGGCGGCGCGGCGGCGGCGGCGGCGGACTGCCTGTATGCCTTCTTGCGCGCCTGCGGCCGCCGCGACGTGGAGGCGGCCATGGCCCTGGTCGCCGGCGACTACCACGCCATCGAGGGCGACCGTGAGGTCGATCGCGAAGCCTTGCGCCACCGTCTGGAGGAGCTCCTCGACGAGCGGCGCGGCGGCGACCTCGAGGTGGCGGCGACCGCTCCGTTGCAGCCGATCCCTTACGTCGATGGCCTGGTCCTGGTCCCGGTGGCGGTCCAGATCGATCATCGCCCTCCGAGCGGATTGCCGTCCACCTTGCTCTGCGAGTGGGTGGCGGTGCTCGAAGCCGCACCGGACGGCTGGCGCATCTGCGGCCTGGGCCCGCAGCGCGACCTTCCCGCGGACGCCGTGCCCGCCGCCGGAGATCCGAGCGATGCCGGCCGGTGACCGGGCGCCGCGGCGGCTGCCGGCCGCGGTGCAGCTGCCGGCAACGCTGCTTGCACGCTATCTCTTCTTCTTGGGCCGGCGCCCGATCAGCCGCAGCAACCAGCACTACTTCGCGTCCCGCCTCGCGGGCCTGCAATCGCTCGGCCCGCTGCTGACGGAGGCTGGCGACCCCGCGCTCGAAGCGGCAGCGAGCGAGCTGGCCTTGCTCACTCCGGCAACCTTCGCCCACCGCGCGGCACGCCTGCAGGCGCTCCTCGCGCCGCTGCTGGCGCGTGAGCCGGCGCCCGGGGTGGTGGTGGCCGCCAGCCCGCCGGGCGACGAGTTCTTCGCGCCGGTCGAGCGCGCCACCCTGATCTTCGGGCCGGCGATCGGGGTGGGCGACGAGATCCTGTGCTGCGGCGCCGCCCGCCGTCTGCGCGCGCGCCTGCCGTCCGCGCGGCTGACCGTGCTCACCGCCTACGACGGCCTGTGGCAGCGGATGGCGGCGGTCGACCGCGCCGACCGCTACCGGCACCACGCGGAGCTGGTCGCGGCGATCCGCGGCGACGGACCCGCCGGCCGCGCGGACCTGGTGGCGCTGTTCGATTTCGAAAAGCCCGACCTCCTGGCGGCGGTCGGCGGCGAGCCAGCGGTGCAGCGGTACGTCGAGCTCTCGGTGGGCGGAGCGAGCGCCGCCGCCTACGATGCCGGCGGCGGCTGGCTGCACCGCTTCACCCCGCCGGAAGGCGGAGAGCGCAACCACTACGCGCGGCTCGAAGAGCTCCTGGACTGGCTCTGCGGCGCCCCGCCCGCCCCCGGCGCCGAGGGCGCCACCGGCTCCTGCACCGCCTCCCGCCTTGCCGCGGACGCTACCGCTTCCGGCATCGCCACGGGCGCCACCAACTCCAGCCTTGCCCCCGGCACCACCGACTCCAGCATCGCCGTCGGCCCCAGGGGCTCCGGCCTCGCCGCGGGTGCCATGATCTCCAGCCTCACCGCCGGCTTCACCGATTCCAGCGTCGTCGCCTGGCCCGCCCTGCGCTCCGGGCGCGGCGAGCGCCGCGAGATCCTGGTGAGCCCGTTCACCTCCAAGCAGGAGCCGTCCCTGGTGTACTGGAGCCGCCTGCTCGTGGGCCTCGCCGCGCCGCCGGCCGCCGCGGACGGAGGCCGCGGCGCGGAGGGCCTGGCGGCGCCGTGGCCACGGCTGCTGCTGCGGCTCGATCCCGGTCCCAACCTGGCCACGGCGGCCTTCGCCGCCGCCCTGGCGCAGGCGGTGCGCACCGGGAGCGGCACCCTGGCCGACGTCGAGGTGCTCTGCGCCGGCGGACGCCGCACCTCGACCCTGGCCGACGTGCTGGCGGCGATCGACTCGGCCGAGGTGGTCCTGACCAGCGATTCCTTTGCCGCGCATGCCGCCCCGCTCGCCGGCTGCCTGACGCTGGTGGTGGCGCAGCCGGGCCTCCAGGAGTGGCGGGTGCCGTCGCCGTGCAGCTTCTACTTCGAGGATGCCCTGCCCCTGCCCGCTGTGGCCGGCGCCATGCGCCTGCTGCTCGCCGCTGGCGCTCCGCAGGCCGCCGGCAACGGCGGCCGGGGACACCGCCCGGCGCCCTGGCGCCCGCCGGCCGCCGGCCGCCTCCTGGCAGCCACCCGCCGCCTGGCCGCCGAGCTCGCTCCGCCGGCCCCACCGGCTGCGCCGGGCGCTCCGGCCCTTGCGATCAGGGCGACCGAGGCGAGCGAGGCAACCGCGGCGACCGAGGCGATCAAGGCGACCGAGACGACCGAGGCAACCAAGGCGACCGCGGCGGCGGATGCGGCCGTGGCAGTCGTGACGGCGGGGGCGAAGGGCGGCGGCGCGGCCCCCCGCCAGGACCAGGATTGGCGGCGCACCTACGAGGAGGCGGCCGGCGCCCTGAGAGCGGTGACGGCGGCGTTCGACCAGTGGCCGCGCGCCGCGGCGGCGCTTCTGGCCGACCGGCCCTACGAGGGCCTGCTCCCCGTCCTGCCATCGCTCGGTCCGGCGTCCCCCGGCGCCCCCCTGTCCGCGGTGCGAGCCCAGGAGCTGCGGCGGCATGCCCGCGCCCGCCTGTCCGAGTGGCAGAACTCCAACCTGCACAAGTACCTGGCCCTCGCCGCGGAGCCTGCCACGGCGGACGAGGGGTCGTGGTGAGCGCCGCCGCCGGCCAGCCGGCGGCCAGGCCCGGCGGCGGCAGGGAGCCCTCGCCGCCGTGGCAGGCTCCGCGGCGAGGGCCAGGTACTTGTGCAGGTTGGAGTTCTGCCACTCGGACAGGCGGGCGC
>JASLEW010000891.1 GCA_030150965.1 Thermoanaerobaculia bacterium
TCGCCCGCCTGCGCCGGCCTGCCGCGCCAGCCGGAGCCGCCGGGCGAGGCGGCAGGCGAGGCGGTGACCGCGGCGAGCAGGAAGCAGCGCGCCGCGGCGGCGGGCCCGGAGGCCGGGATCTCGGGGGTGGGCGGGGTCGCGGAGGCGGCCTGAACGGAGGCCGCCGTTCCCGCGGGCGCCGCCGCTCCGGGCCGCGCGCTCAGCGCCTCGCGCATCTCGGCGGCCCGGCGCAGCGCCTCGGCACGGTTCAGGAAGCCGGCGGCGTTGGACGCCTGCTGCGCCGCCCGGGCGAGCAGGGCCGCCGCCTCGCGGTAGCGGCGCAGGCTCACCAGCTCCTGGGCGGCGCCGTCGAGGATGCTCACCAGGGAGGGGGCATCGCCGGTCCGCATCTCCGCCTCGCGCACCGCGGCGTCCGGGCCGGTGGTGGCCGCGGTGGCCGCCAGGCGCAGGGAGTCACGGGCGGGCGTCGCGTCCATCTCGCCGGCCAGCGCCAGCACCTCGGAGAAGCGCTCGGCGCGCAGCAGGGCGATCAGCAGGTTGTCGTCCATCGCCTTGCGCTTCAGAGCGGTGCGCAGCTCCTGGTACTCGGCGATCGCGGCGGCGAGGTCGGCGCCGGGAGCGTAGCGGCGCCCCTGGGCGTCGTGCTCCAGGAGGATCGCGAGGTCGGCGCGCGCCACCTCGTCCTCGGGATCGAGGGCCTTCGCCTTGCGGTAGGCGGCGAGGGCCGCCGCGCGGTCGAAGCCGAGGCCGAAGCGCCGCCCGATGAGGTCGTGCTGCTGCACCCACCCGGTGGTGCGCCAGGCGAGCGCCGACCTGGGCTCGAGGCGGGTGGCCCGGCCGGCCTCGCGGCGCGCGGCCTCGCCCAGGCCGCCGGCGAGCAGCGCGCGCGCCAGGCGGCAGTGCGGCAGCGCCTTCTTGGGCGCCGCCGCGGCCTCGTGCTGGAACTCGGCGATGGCCTCGCGCAGCCGCCCCGCCGCCAGGTTCGCCTCGCCCACCTGCTCGAACTGGATGACCACCGGCCTGGCGTCCGCCAGCTCGCGGGCGGCGGCGCGCAGCGCCTCGAACTCCTGCGAGCTGATGCGGCGCTTGCCGCTCTCCAGGCTGAGGGTGGCGGTGACCACGCCGTCGCGGCCGGCGGCATAGACCTCGCTGAGCGTCGCCGGCCCCATGTGGCGCACCCGGTCGACCGGCAGCGGCCGCGGCGCGAAGCCCGGCGGCGGCACGATGCGGTAGATGGTCTGCGCGGAGAAGGGCCGGCTGAAGTAATAGTCGGCCTGGCGCGGCGAGCGCTGCCTGTCGCGTTCCTGGTTGGTGATCTCCTCCGGCAGCTGGTCGAGCAGCGCCGAGGGCAGGATGGCGACCGCCGCCCCCTTCTCGTCGGTGACGGCGCGGCGGGTCTCATGGGTTTCGAGCCGCAGCCGGAACGGCCGCGACAGGTCGAACGGGTTGGCGTGGTCGTAGGACGCCAGCTCCTTGGCCAGGTAGGCCTTCCGCATGTACTCGGAGAGCGACTCGCGCAGGGTCTCGGGGTCCTCGCTGGTGTAGAAGGCCCGCAGGTCGCGCTCGGCCGCTCCCCAGTACTCGTCGGTCTCGACAGCCCGCGCGGCGCCCTGGTCGGCGAGGAAGAACTCGCGCGTCTTGACCGCCCGGTTGTCGGCGGCGGCGGCCTCCGGCGTGCGCACCAGGCCGGTGGCGGTGGGGCTGGCGATCAGCGCCAGGCGCCCCTGGTCGTCGATCGGCAGCTCGCCGGCGCGGGCGAAGCGGTCGGTGGGGTCGATCCACACCGAGGGGTTGCCGGGCACCACCACGATGGCGTGGTTGAAGCCGCCGAAGCCGGGCAGGTCCGGCTCGATGTCCTGCTGATCCTCGCCGGCGTTGAGCAGGGCGGCGTAGGCCGGGATCTCCAGGGCCCTGAGCGCCGCGATCAGCAGCACCGCCTTGTCCTTGCAGTCGCCGAACTTGCGCCGCAGGGTCTCGGCCGGGGCGCGCGGCACGATCCCGCCCTGGCCCAGCTCGACGCCGGTGTAGCGGATGTCGCCCATCCGTTCGAGCAGCCGGTTCATGGTCTCGAGCTGCGATGCCGCCGGGCCGCCGGCGGCGCGCAGCAGCGGCGCGAGGTCGGCGCGCAGCGCCTGGTCGGAGCGCTGGTCGGACCGCGGCTCGGCATGGGCGCCCTGCGCCTTGCGGTCGGCGGCGTGGATCGCGGTGTCCACGATCGCGGAGTAGCGCCGCGCGATGTCGTTCCAGGAGCGGCCGGTCGAGAAGGCCAGGTAGGCGTTGCGCGGCAGCTCGGGCGGCAGCCCCGCCTCGGCGTCGTCGTCCGCCGGCAGGTCGTGGTACTCGAAGGTCAGGCGGCGCCGCGGCTGCGGCACGGCGACGGTCTCGTCGCGCGGCGGCGCGCTGGGCAGCAGCCGCGCGACGTAGCGCAGCTCGGTGCCGGCCGGCGCCTCGATGACGATGCGGCCGTGATGCACCGCGACCGAGGCGGCCACGTCGGCCACCTCGACGATGCCGGCATCGAAGAACGGTGCGATGTCGCGCACCGTCACCTCCTGCTCGACCACGGCGCCCGGCCCGGTCGCCGGCAGCGGGCCGCGCAACACCCGGCCGTCGCCGAACATGTCGGGGCCCTCGGGGACCTCGCCGCTCTCGGTCAGCACCGTGGGATCGAGCGCGTGGGCCACTCCTTCCGGCGTGATGACCCGCGCCCGCACCTCGGGACGCGCCTGATGCCACGGCGACCAGCTCCGTTCCACGGTCGACCAGCTGGTGTCGGCCGTCGCGGTGAGGATGCGGTAGACCAGCCGCTGGGTGTAGGTCTCGCGGCCGGCGGCGTCCAGGCTGTAGCGCTGATCCGACAGCAGCACCACCACCGGCTCGCCCTCGTCGGCGGAGAAGCGGCTGGCCGCCTGCGCCACCTGCAGCGGGTCGGCGCCGAACGGCTCCCCCTCCCAGGGCTCGGCGGCGTTCGCCGGCCCGGCGGGGACGGCGGTGGCGGCCGGAGCGGCGGTGCCGGCGCCGCGCGGCTTGCGGGTGGAGGCGGCGCGGCGGAGAGACGAGGAGGTGGAGAGCGCGCCGGCGGTGCTGGCGGCGGCGGTCAGGCCGGTAAGGCCGGTGAGACCGCCGAGAGCAAGGGCCAAGCCGATCAGGGCGGCGGAGATCCCGCCGCGCCCTCTCCGGTGCCCGGTCGAGCTCGCCCGACTAGGCTCTTTCAAGGTGCGCCTGATCAAAGTACCTTCCCCTCGCCGACCCACGCGCGGTTCGCGGCGTCGCGCCGTCCGCGTCGTCCGCGCCGCCCGCTTCGTCCGCATGGTCCGCGTCGCCTGCTCCGCCGCTGGAAAAAGCGTATCACGCCGCCGCCGGCATGCCGCTTCGGGTGCCCGGGGGCACTCCTCTTATTGTCAGACGGAAGCGGGGGCACAAGATGTTACAGAGCGGCAGAAAATGGGGGCGCGGGGGCGGGGAGCGCCGCGGAGCGATGGAGGCTCGTAGAAGGTGTGCTATATTTTCACACCACCGGTCTGTGAAGTGTCCCTCTCGGCGCCGAGGCGGCCACCTACATTCCGCATCCAGTTCCGTTCCGCATCGATCCGCCGCCGGCTCTCCGCGGCCGGTCACCAAGGGGCCATCGGCCAAGGAGTGAGGATGGGTAGGAAGCTTTTCGTCGGCAATCTCAGCTTCGACACCACCAGCGACGACCTGAAGGAGCTGTTCTCGCAGGCCGGCACCTGCGACTCGGCGCAGGTGATGACCGATCGCGCGACCGGCAGGTCCCGCGGCTTCGGCTTCGTCGAGATGAGCACCGATGGCGAGGCCCAGAAGGCGCTCGAACAGTTCAACGGCCGCGCCTTTCAGGGGCGCAACCTCAACGTCAGCGAGGCGCGCGAGCGCACGCCCGGCGCGCCGCGCGGTCCGCGCCCGCCGAGCGGCGGCGGCGGGGGCCGCAACTTCGACGCCGGCTTCGACCTCGGCGGGTTCGGCGGCGGTGGTGGTTTCGGCGGTGGCGGGTTCGGTGGTGGCGGCGGCGGCTTCGGCGGCGGGGGCGGCGGCGGCGGTTTCCGCGGTCCGGGCGGCCCCAAGCCGCGCAAGGACGGCGGCAGCCGGCGCGGGCTGCGCGCCCGCAAGCGCAGCCTCTGAAGCGCGGTCTTCAGAACAGATCGAAGATCAGGATCCGGGCGTCGAGCGCTCCGTTCCTGACCGGCAGGCGGCGCCTTGGCCGCAGGCCGATGTGCTTGCCGCGATCCTCGCCGCCGGCCAGGATGGCGGCGCGCCAGCCGCGAAACCTCTGCTTGAGCAGGTCCCCCAGGGCGCGCCAGTGGCCGGCATCGGCCGCCGCGCGCTCGCCGTAGGGGGGATTGACCACCACCAGCCCTGGCGCGAGGCCGCCCGACAGCTGCAGGTCGACGGCCTCGCCGCGCGTCAGCCGCGCGCGCTCGCGCAGCCCGGCACGGGCGAGGTTGGCGCGCGCCGCGCGCAGCGCCTCGGGCGCCCGGTCGTTG
>JASLEW010000932.1 GCA_030150965.1 Thermoanaerobaculia bacterium
CGACACCGCCCAGGCCCGGGAACCGTTCGCGCCTCCCGACTGGCCGCCGCAGTACCCGTCGGACCGCGCCTATCACCTGCGCCACCTGCGGCTGGAGCTGGCCTTCGACCTGCGCCGCCAGAGCGCCGAGGGGACGGCCACCAACACCGTGGTGCCGCTCCAACCCGGCCTCGACCGCCTGGTGTTCCACGCCGCCGGCCTCGAGGTGTCGCACGTGCGCCTCGCGGGCATCGCCGGGGACCTCGCCTTTGCCGCCGATCCGGCGGCGCAGACGCTCACCGTGCGGCTGCCGCGGGCCTACGGGCCGCAGGACGAGCTGGCGGTGGCGATCGACTACGCGGTGGCGCGGCCGCGGGCCGGCCTGTTCTTCAGCGGCCCCAGCGCGGCCTACCCCGACCATCCGTGGCAGCTGTTCTCGGACGGCGAGCCGCAGCTCAACCGCTTCTGGTTTCCGAGCTGGGACGAGCCCGACGACAAGGCCACGACCGAGCTGGTGGCCACCGTCGCCAAGCCCCTGGAGGTCATCAGCAACGGCCGGCTGGTGGCGGTGACCGACCGCGGCGACGGCCGCCGCACCTTCGATTGGCTCATGGAGCAGCCGCACAGCACCTACCTCACCTCGGTGGTGATCGGCGAGTTCAGCGCCCAGCACACCAGCTGGAACGGCATCTCGATCGACACCTACGTGCCGCCGGCCCTGGCCGGCCGGGTGCAGCGCAACTTCGGCCGCACCGGCGAGATGATGGAGTACCTGTCGCGGGTCACCGGCGTCCCCTACCCCTATGCCAAGTACTCGCAGACCGCCGTCTACGGGTTCATGTGGGGAGGGATGGAGAACATCTCGGCCAGCACCGAGACCGCCGACGCGGTGCGCGACGCGCGGACCGAGCTCGACGCCACCAGCGACGACCTGGTGATCCACGAGCTCGCCCATCAATGGTTCGGCGATCTGGTCACCTGCCGCAGCTGGGCGCAGGCCTGGCTCAACGAGGGGATGGCGACCTACTTCGAGGCGCTCTACCGGCAGCAGCGGGCCGGCGGCACCGCGGGCGACGATGAGCTGGCGTGGCGGCTCAACGCCTCGCGGCAGAGCTATTTCCTCGAAGACCGCGAGCGCTACCGCCGGCCGCTGGTCACCGCGCGCTACGTGGACCCGGTGCGGATGTTCGACTCCCACAGCTACGACAAGGGGGCGCTGGTGATGCACATGATCCACGACCTGACCGGCGATGCCGGCTGGTGGCAGGGGATCAGGACCTACCTGCACCGCCATGCCCTGGGCACCGTCACCAGCCGCGACCTGGAGACCGCCTTCGAAGACGCCGCGGGGACCAACCTGGAGGCTCTGTTCCAGCAGTTCGTCCACGGCGCCGGATACCCCGAGCTCAAGGTGCGGTGGGAGCATCAGGCGGCGGCAGGGGTGGTGCGCCTGGAGGTCCGCCAGACCCAGGAGCTGGACGGCGAGACCGGGCTGTTCTCGTATCCGGTCGAGGTGGCGCTCCTGGGGGTCTCCGGCACGGTGGAGACCGTGCGCGTGCCGCTGCTCGCCAAACCGATCCAGGACCTGATCGTGCGCACCGCGGTGCGGCCTCGCACCGTGGTCTTCGACCCGCGCGGCACGCTGCTCAAGAGCCTCGACTTCGACAAGCCGGCGGCCGAATGGATCGAGCAGCTGGAGGCGCCGCTGCCGCTGGCCGCGCACCTCGACGCGGTGCGCGCCCTGGCGCAGCTGGGCGGCGACCAGGCGGTGGCGGCGCTGGGCAGGGTGCTGCTGCACCACCGCGCCGCGGGCGCGCGCCAGGTGGCGGCGGCGGCGCTGCGGCAGATCGGCGGCGCCGCGGCCCTGGCGGCCCTGGTGCAGGGGGCCCACGATCCCGACGCCCGGGTGCGGGCGGCGGTCCAGGGCGCATTCGGCGGCTTCCCCGATCACCCGGAGCTCATCGCCAGGCTGCGGCACGCCCTGGAGGGAGACGAGAGCTACGGGGTGCGCGCCGCCGCCGCGTCGGCGCTGGGCAACTTCCACGACCAGCGCGCCACGGTGGCGCCGATCCTGGTGCGGGCGCTCGATCAGCGCAGCTTCGTCGAGGAGGTGGAGCGGTCGGCGATCCAGGCGCTCGCCGGCCTCGGCGCGCCGGAGACCTGGGCCCAGGCCCAGCGGCTGGCGCGCTACGGCAGCCCGCCCGGCGGCCGGGGCGACGCCATGGATGCCCTGGCCGTCTACGCCGCGCAGGCGGGGGACGCGGCGCAGAAGCGCGAGGCGCGCCGCATCCTGGAGGGCTACCTGGACGATCCCGAGTTCAACGTCCGCGAGAAGGTGCCCGACGCCCTGGCCGACCTCGGCGATCCGGCGGCGATCCCGGCGCTCCAGCGCAGCCTCCAGGCGGAGGTGCAGGACGATCAGCGGCATCCGCGCGAGGACGCCATCCACCATCTGCAGCAGAGCGCCGCCAAGCCGGCCGCCGGCCAGAGCCTGGAGGAGAGGGTGCGGCAGCTGGAGCGGGCCAACGAGGTGCTGCAGGAGCAGCTCCGCCAGCTGCAGCAGGCGGGCGGTGGCGCCGACAAGCCCGGCGGCGCAACGCCGGGCGCCGGCGAGAAGCCCGGGGCCGCGGCCGGCAAGCCCGGCGCCGTCAAGCCGCCCCGCTGAGCCGTCCCGGCGGAGCCGACCGGTCCCGGGCCTCGCCCACCGGTCCGGCGGGATCCGCTCAGGGCGGCGGCGGGGCGGCCGG
>JASLEW010000934.1 GCA_030150965.1 Thermoanaerobaculia bacterium
CGGCCGGGGCGCCGCTCACGCCGCCGCTGCTGCGCGCCGCCGCCCTGGCGCTGGGCGCCGGCGCGCTGGGCGCCGAGCTGCTGGCGCTGGCCGCCGCGGTCCTCCTCGTCGGCCTGCCGCTCCACGCTCAGCCGTGGTACCGCGACCGGGTGGTGGTGCCGGCCGGCTGCCTGGTGGTGGTGGCGGCGCTCTACCGGTCAGTGGCGCCGCTGCTCGGCTGATGGCCGCAACCGGTGGCGCATGGCCGGCGCCGAGGCCGCGGGCGCCGCCGGCGCCAAGAGGCGGCAGGGCGATTGACTTCGGCGCCTCCCCTGCCTATGATGCGAGGAATTAGGACCTTTGCGGTCCTGTTTTATTGGATGGAACGGGGCCGCGGGAGCGCCGCCCCCCGCCCTGCGAGCTTGCCATGATCCGCATCACCAAGCAGACCGACTACGGCATCGTCCTCCTCACCCAGATGGCGGCGCAGCCGGAGCGCCAGTACAACGCTCCCGACCTGGCGGCGGAGGCGCACCTGCCGCTGCCGATGGTGAGCAAGATCCTGAAGCTGCTGACCCGCGAGGGGGTGCTGCTGTCGCACCGCGGGGTCAAGGGGGGATACAGCCTGGCGCGCCTCCCGCAGGAGGTGTCGATGGCGGAGATCATCGCCGCCCTGGAGGGGCCGATCGCCATCACCGAGTGCGTGGACGAGGGGGGCGACTGCGTCCACGAGCGGCTCTGCCCGGTGCGCAGCAACTGGCACCGGATCAACGAGGCGCTGCACACGGCGCTCTCGGGCATCACCCTGGCGGAGATGGTCCACCCGCTGCTGTCCCCCAAGCTGGTGACCCTGGGCCGCGGCGGCTTCACCGGAGGCAATCATGCAGACATCGACCGAAACCATTGAGCAGCTGGCGACCCAGGACTACAAGTTCGGCTTCGTCACCGAGGTCGAGCAGGAGACCGTGCCGCCGGGCCTGGACGAGGACGTGGTGCGGTTGATCTCGGCCAAGAAGGGCGAGCCCGAGTGGATGCTCGCGTGGCGGCTCAAGGCCTACCGCCACTGGCTGGGGATGCGCGAGCCGGGGTGGGCCAACGTGCACCATCCGCCGATCGACTACCAGTCGATCGTCTACTACGCCGCGCCCAAGCAGAAGGCCGGGCCGAAGAGCCTGGACGAGGTGGATCCGGAGATCCTCGCCACCTACGAGAAGCTCGGCATCCCGCTGCGCGAGCGCGAGATCCTGGCCGGCGTGGCGGTGGACGCGGTGTTCGACAGCGTCTCGGTCGCCACCACCTTCAAGAGCAAGCTCGCCGAGATGGGGATCATCTTCTCCTCCTTCTCCGAGGCGGTGCACAACCATCCCGAGCTGGTGCAGAGGTACCTCGGCTCGGTCGTCCCCTACTCGGACAACTTCTTCGCCACGCTCAACTCGGCGGTCTTCTCCGACGGCTCGTTCGTCTACGTGCCCAAGGGGGTGCGCTGCCCGATGGAGCTCTCCACCTACTTCCGCATCAACGCCCGCAACTCCGGGCAGTTCGAGCGCACCCTGATCATCGCCGACGAGGGGGCCTACGTCTCCTACCTCGAGGGCTGCACCGCGCCGATGCGCGACGAGAACCAGCTGCACGCCGCGGTGGTCGAGCTGGTGGCGCACGACAACGCCACCATCAAGTACTCGACGGTGCAGAACTGGTACCCCGGCGACGAGAACGGCAAGGGCGGCATCTACAACTTCGTCACCAAGCGCGGCAAGTGCGACGGCGTGCGCTCGAAGATCTCCTGGACGCAGGTGGAGACCGGCTCGGCGATCACCTGGAAGTACCCGAGCGTGATCCTCAAGGGCGACCACTCGGTCGGCGAGTTCTACTCGGTGGCGCTGACCAAGGGGCGCCAGCAGGCCGACACCGGCACCAAGATGATCCACATCGGCAAGCACACGTCGAGCACCATCGTGTCGAAGGGGATCTCCGCCGGCCACGGCCAGAACACCTACCGCGGCGCGGTGCGCATCCTCAAGGGCGCCGACCACGCGCGCAACTTCTCGCAGTGCGACTCGATGCTGATCGGCGACCAGTGCGGCGCGCACACCTTCCCCTACATCGACGTGCAGAACCCGCTGGCGCGCATGGAGCACGAGGCGACCACGTCGAAGATCGGCGAGGACCAGATTTTCTATTGCAACCAGCGCGGCATCTCGACCGAGGACGCGGTGTCGATGATCGTCAACGGCTTCTGCAAGGAGGTCTTCCGCGAGCTGCCGATGGAGTTCGCGGTGGAGGCGCAGAAGCTGCTGGCGATCAACCTCGAGGGCAGCGTCGGTTGAGGCGGAGAGAGACGAGGACGATGCAGACGACGCGAACGACGCAGACGACGCAGACAATGCTTGAGATCAACAACCTGCATGCGGCGGTCGAGGGCACGGAGATCCTGCGCGGCATCGACCTGGTGGTGCCGGCCGGCGAGGTGCACGCGATCATGGGGCCGAACGGCTCCGGCAAGAGCACGCTGGCGCGGGTGCTGGCGGGGCAGGACAGCTACCAGGTGACGGCCGGCGAGGTGCGGTTCGAGGGCAAGGACCTGCTGGAGATGGAGCCGGAGGAGCGGGCGCGCGAGGGCGTGTTCATGGCCTTCCAGTACCCGGTCGAGATCCCCGGCGTCAGCAACACCTACTTCCTCAAGGCGGCGCTCAACGCCGTGCGCCAGCACCGCGGCCTGCCGGAGCTCGACGCGGTCGATTTCCTCAAGCTGGCGCGGCTCAAGATGAAGCTGGTGCACATGGACGAGTCGCTCCTCGGCCGGCCGGTCAACGAGGGCTTCTCGGGCGGCGAGAAGAAGCGCAACGAGATCTTCCACATGGCGGTCCTCGAGCCGCGCCTGGCGGTGCTCGACGAGACCGACTCGGGCCTCGACATCGACGCGCTGCGCATCGTCGCCGAGGGGGTCAACACGCTGCGCCAGGCCGACCGCGCCTTCCTGCTCATCACCCACTACCAGCGCCTGCTCAACTACATCGTCCCCGACCGCGTGCACGTCCTGGTGGACGGCCGCATCGTGCGCTCGGGCGGCAAGGAGCTGGCGCTGGAGCTGGAGGAGAAGGGCTACGCCTGGCTGGAGGCCGAGGTGGCGGCGGCCGTCCCGGCCGCCCACGCCGTCCCGGCGGGCACCGGGGCCTGAGGTCATGACCGTGCCCGCCGCCCAGCAGCAGATGAACCCGCCCACGGCGTCCGAGGAGGCGCGTCCGGCCGGCGCACCCGGGCGGCCGGAGACGACGGCGGGCGTGGCGCCCGGCGCCGTTCCCGGCGCTGTTCCCGAAGCATCGCCTCCCGCCCGTCCTGCCCGCCCGGCGGCGACCCGCGCCGCCGCGGCGCGTGACCGCGACCTCGCCGCCGCCGCCCCCTACCGGGCGGACTGGCAGGCGTTCCGGGAGGAGCTGCCGGCCGGCGAGCCGGCGGCGCTCCAGGAGCTGCGGCGGGCGGCGATCGAGCGCTTCGCCGCGCTGGGCTTCCCCACCACCCGCCAGGAGGAGTGGCGGTTCACCAACGTCGCGCCGCTCGCCCGCGCCGCCTTCCGCCGCGCCGCGCCGCCGCCGCCCTCCGGGCAGGCGCGCTTCACCCCGGCCGACCTGGCGCCGTGGACCTTCGCCGCGGCGGCGCGGCTGGTGTTCGTGGACGGCCACTTCGCGCCGGAGCTGTCGGCGGTCGATGGCCTGGGCGGCGCGTCCGCCGGCCCATCCGGCTCCTCCGGCGCGGCGGGCTCCCCTGGCTCGACTGGCTCGACTGGCTCGACTGGCTCGAAAGGTTCCGATGGCGCGGAAGGTTCCAGGGATTCGGCCGGCTCCGGCGTGGTGGTGGAGAACCTGGCGGCGGCGCTGGCGCGCGATCCGCGGCGGGTGACGGCCCATCTCGGCCGGCATGCGCCCGCGGGCGAGCAGCCGTTCGTGGACCTCAACACGGCGTTCCTGCGCGACGGCGCCTGCGTGCTGATCCCGCGACGCATGACGCTCGACCTCCCGATCCATCTGCTCTACCTCTCCACGCCGGGGGGCGCGGCGGGAACCGCGCCGCCGCCGCTCGCAGCAGGTGCGGCGGCCGGAGACGGCGGCGCACCTGCCGCGCCGGTCTCCTACCCGCGCAACCTGATCGTGGCGGCCGAGGGCAGCGCGGTCACGGTGGTCGAGACCTATGCCGGCGAGGGTGTCTACTTCAGCTGCGGCGTGACCGAGCTGATCGCCGAGCCCGGCGCGACGATCGATCACTACAAGGTGCAGCGCGAGAGCCGCGACGCCTTCCACCTGGCGACGCTGCAGGTCTACGGCGACCGCGCCAGCGTCATCTCCTCGCACTCCATCTCGATCGGCGGCGGCCTGGTGCGCAACGACGTCAACGCGCTGCTCGACGGCGAGGGGATCGATTGCATCCTGAACGGCCTCTACC
Organism: Thermoanaerobaculia bacterium; assembly: GCA_030150965.1. Taxonomy (GTDB): domain Bacteria; phylum Acidobacteriota; class Thermoanaerobaculia; order Multivoradales; family UBA5704; genus JASLEW01. The sequence continues at coordinate 4,417 of JASLEW010000934.1, forward strand.
TGGCCGACGGCCGCCAACTGGTGGACAACCACATGCGGGTCGAGCACGCCAAGCCCCACTGCGCCAGCCACGAGCTCTACAAGGGCATCCTGGACGGCAGGGCGCGCTCGGTCTTCAACGGCCTGATCCACGTCCACCCGGGGGCGCAGAAGACCGACGCCAAGCAGTCCAACCGCAACCTCCTGCTGTCGCCCGACGCCATCGCCAACTCCAACCCGCAGCTCGAGATCTTCGCCGACGACGTGAGGTGCACGCACGGCTCGACCGTCGGCCAGCTCGACGACGACGCGGTGTTCTACCTGCGCTCGCGCGGCATCGGCGAGGCGGCGGCGCGGAGCCTCCTCACCTATGCCTTCGCCTCCGACATCCTGGCGCGCATCAAGGTCGAGGCGGTGCGGCACGACCTCGAGGAGTTCCTGTTCGCCCGCCTGCCGCAGGGCGAGGTGGTGCGGCAGGCCGTCTGACGGCGCGGCCGTCGCGGCGGATCGCAGTGGACACGGTGGACAGCGGCAGCCGTCGGAGCATGGCGTCAAGCCCGGAGACAACATGAGCAGCAGCGGTTCCTCAGGCCCTTCGGTGCAGTCCCTGGCGCCGGCCGTCGCGGCGGTGCCGGCAACGGGGCCGCGCGGCGCCAACGGCACGCGCCGCCGCGGCGGCGGCGCGGCGGATCCCGGCTACGACCTGGCGCGGGTGCGGGCCGACTTCCCGCTGCTCAGCCAGACGATGAACGGGCGGCCCCTGGTCTACCTCGACAACGCCTCCTCCACCCAGAAGCCGCGCGCCGTCGCGGAGGCGATCACCGCCTGCTACCGCGAGGCCTACGCCAACGTCGGCCGCGGCGTGCACCAGCTGGCGCAGCGGACGACCGTGGCCCGCGAGCGGGCGCGCGAGACGGTGCGCGCCTTCCTCGGCGCCGCCGCGGCCGCCGAGATCGTCTTCGTGCGCGGCACCACCGAGGCGATCAACCTGGTCGCCTGGAGCTACGGCCGGGCGCGCGGCACCGGCCTCGCCAGGGGCGACGAGGTGCTGGTGTCCGCCCTGGAGCACCACTCCAACCTGGTGCCCTGGCAGATGCTGTGCGAGGAGCGCCAGGCGCTGCTGCGCGTGGTGCCGATCAACCGCCGCGGCGAGCTGGACCTCGGCGCGCTCGCCAGGCTGCTGTCGCCGCGCACCCGGATCGTGGCGGTGACGCACGTCTCGAACGTCCTCGGCACGGTCAACCCGATCGCCGAGATCGCCGCCATGGCGCACCAGCGCGGCGCGGTGGTGGTGGTGGACGGCGCCCAGGCCGCGCCCCATTTGGCGGTGGACGTCGCCGCCCTGGATTGCGACTTCTACGCCTTCTCCGGCCACAAGGTGTACGGCCCGAGCGGCATCGGGGCGCTCTACGGGCGCGCCGAGCTGCTGGCGGCGATGCCGCCGTGGCAGGGCGGCGGCGGCATGATCGAGCGCGTCACCTTCGAGTCCACCACCTATGCGCCGCCGCCCGGGCGCTTCGAGGCCGGCACGCCGAGCATCGAGGGGGCGCTGGGGCTGGCCGCGGCGCTCGACTACCTGACCACCCTGGGCCTGCCGGCGGTCGTCGCCTGGGAGGAGCAGCTGCTGGCGCGGGCCGCCGAGCGGCTGGCCGCCATCCCGGGGGTGCAGCTGGTGGGGGCGCCGCGGGCGCGCGCCGGCGTGCTCTCCTTCGTCGTCGAGGGGGTCCACCCGCACGACGTCGGCACGGTGCTCGACGGCCTGGGGATCGCGGTGCGCGCCGGGCACCACTGCGCGCAGCCGCTGATGGACCTGCTGGAGCTGCCCGCCACCACCCGCGCCTCCTTCGGCCTGTACAACACCCTCGACGAGGTGGAGGCGCTGGCCGCCGCGCTCGAGCGGGTGCGGGAGGTGTTCGCGTGAGCAGCCTCCAGGACCTCTACGGCGACATGATCCTCGACCACAACCGGCGGCCGCGCAACTTCGGCCCGCTGCCGGGCGCCAATCACAGCGCCCGCGGCGACAACCCGCTGTGCGGCGACCGCGTCACCGTCTACCTGCGGATCGCCGACGACCGCATCGCCGGCATCAGCTTCGAGGGCGTGGGCTGCGCCATCTCGACCGCCTCGGCCTCGATGATGACCGAGGCGCTGCGCGGCAAGACCGTGGAGGAGGCGCGGCAGCTGTTCGCGCGCTTCCACCGCCTGCTGACCGTCTCCGGGCCGGGAGGCGCCCGGGGCGCGGCGGGCGG
>JASLEW010000936.1 GCA_030150965.1 Thermoanaerobaculia bacterium
CCCGCGCTGGCGCCGTCCCGCGCTGCGCCCGGGCCGCCTGGACCGGCGGCGTCCACGGCACGGCGCCCCTCGAGGCGCCGCGCCCGGGCCACCGCCGCCGGCAGCTCGAAGAGGAGCGTGCGGTCGGGCTGCCGGCCGCCGGTCGCCAGGCGGTCGAGCTCGTCGATCAGCGCCGCCGGCACGCCACGGCCGGCGCCCTGGTAGGCGCGCGTCGAGTCGGTGAAACGGTCGCAGAGCACCACCCTGCCGGCGCGCAGCGCGGGATCGATGACCTCCAGGAGGTGCTGCCGGCGGCTGGCGAAGAGCATCAGCAGCTCCACGGTGCCGTCGACCGCGCCCCACCGCGGATCGAGGAACAGCTGGCGCAGCGCGTCGCCGAGCGGCGTGCCGCCGGGCTCGTGGGTGCGCACCACCTCGGCCCCCTGCCGCTTCAGCCACTGCGCCACCCGGCGCAGGTGGGTGGACTTGCCGCTGCCGTCGATCCCCTCGAAGGTGATGAAGCGCGGCGGCATGGCGGGCGCGGTGACCACGGCAGGAATTTGACCATACATTCGGGACACTAGATCAGCAGCGCCATCCCCTTGACCACGGCGTAGACCTCCTGGCCCGGCCGCAGGTCGAGCGCCACGAGCGATTTGCGGGTGATCTGCGCGATCAGCACGGCGCCGCCGGCGTCGAGCTTGACCAGCGGCTGGGCCGCCGGCGGGGCGACCGCGCCGCCGGTGCCCTCATGGACGCCGCCGGGTCCGCCGATCTCCAGGATGCGCGCCGGGAAGATGTTGAGGACGCTGGTGCGCCGCGGCTGCTCCAGCGCCAGGCTGACGTCGCGCGCCAGGATCCGGACCCGCAGCGGGCTCCCCGGCGCCACCTCGTGCCGCGGCAGGCTCAGCCGGCCGCCGGCGAAATCCAGGTAGGTGAGCCCGAACTCCTCGTCGTGCGCCACCACCCGCGCCTCGACCACGGCGCCCGCCCCCCCCACGCCGCCAGGGTCCGCCTCGGGCGCCCAGGGCAGCAGGTCGAGACGGGTCGCCACCTCGGCCACCGGCCCCGCCGCCCGCACCCGCCCGGCGCCGAGGAGCAGCAGGTGGTCGGCCAGGCGCAGCACCTCGGCAGCCGAGTGGCTGACGTAGAGCGCCGGCACCTCCAACCGGGCATGCAGCCGCTCCAGGTAGGGCAGGATCTCGCCGCGCGCGGCGGCGTCGAGCGCGGCCATCGGCTCGTCCATCAGCAGCAGCCGCGGGCTGGCCAGGAGGGCCCGGCCGATCGCCACCCGCTGGCGCTCGCCGCCGGAGAGGGCGCGCGTGCTCCGGCCGAGGAGCGGCGCGAGGCCCAGCCACTCGACCGCCTCGGCGAGCGCCACGCGCCGCTCCGCCGCCGGCGTCCGGCGCAGCCCGTACTCCAGGTTGCGCCGCACCGAGAGGTGGTCGAAGAGCCCGGCCTCCTGGAACACGTAGCCCACCCGCCGCCGGTGCGCCGGGAGGAAGATGCCGCGCGCCTCGTCCTGCCACACCTCTCCCGCCACCTCGAGCAGGCCGCCCGCGGGCCGCTCCAGCCCTGCGACGCAGCGCAGGAGCGTGGTCTTGCCCGACCCGGAGGGGCCGAACACCCCGGTCACCCCGGCCGCCGGCGCGCTGAAATCGACGTCGAGGGAGAAACCGCCGCGCGCCAGGCGGAAGCGGGCCCTCACCGCGCCGCCGTCCGCGGCGGCGCCGGCGCCGCTCCCGCCGCCGCGGCAACCGCCTCCGGCCGCTGCCGGCCGCGGTTCTGCCGGTAGACCAGCCACAGCACCGCGAAGGAGAAGAGCAGCATCCCCAGCGACAGGCGGTGGGCCCGGGCGTATTCCAGGCGCTCGACGTGGTCGTAGATGGCGATCGACAGCACCCGCGTGCGCCCGGGGATGTTGCCGCCGATCATCAGCACCACGCCGAACTCGCCCAGCGTGTGGGCGAAGCCGAGCGTCGCGGCGGTCACGAAGCCGGGACGGGCGAGGGGCACCGCCACCGAGAGGAAACGGTCGAAGGGCGCCGCGCGCAGGGTCGCCGCCGCTTCGAGCGGCAGCCGGCCGATCCCCTCGAAGGCGACCTGCAGCGGCTGCACCACGAACGGCAGCGAGTAGAGGACCGAGCCGATGACCAGGCCGCTGAAGCTGAAGACCGGCGGTTCGAGCCCGGCGGCGCGCAGCGCCCGGCCCACGGCGCCGGCCGGGCCGAGCAGGACCAGCAGGTAGAAGCCGAGAACGGTCGGCGGCAGCACCAGCGGCAGCGCCACCGCGGCCTCCACCGGCGACCGCCACCGGCTCGCGGTGCGCGCCAGCCACCAGGCGAGGGGAGTGCCCAGCGCGAGCAGCAGGGGCGTGGCGGTGGCCGCCAGGCGCAGCGTCAGCCAGAGCGGGTCGAGGTCTGGGCTTGGCATGCGGCGAGCGGTCGGGCGGCGCGAGCGCGGCCGGGGGCGACGGGTTGCAGGCTACGACCCGCGGTCCCGGCCGTCAACCGGGCGCCATGCGGGGGCGGGCGCGGGCTCCCGCGGCGCCGGCGATGCACGGCTGCGCCGGGGCGGGCCGTCCCGGCGATGACCGAGGTTGCAGCGACATTGCTGCTTTCAATCTGTGCATGGCTGAAACAACCATCTCGACAGCGCCACGCCGGAGCGGGCGGCTGGCCACCGTTGCCCGGGGCCGGAGATTTGCATAACGTCTGCGGTGGCCCGAAGAGCCCGTGGCACGGAACGGCCGATGCACTGCAGCAGGACGCGAAGAGCGCAGGAGCCGGCGACGCGGACTCGGACGCAACCCACCCCGGGCGAGCCAGGAAACACGCCGCGCAGCCGCCGCAGATCCCTCCCGCGGGCAAGGAACCGCCGGGACGCGGGCGGCGTGCCGGATTGGCCGTGGCGCAGGTTTCGGCACGGTTCCGGCAAGCGGCTTCGATCTTTTTCCTCAACCAGAGATCCACTCAAGACGGAGGAGCACCCATGCCAGGAAAGAGCGCAAGCAGCGACAAGCAGGGCGGCAAAGGCGGCAGCGCCTTCATGAAGCCGATGCAGCCGGATGCGGCGCTGGCGGCGGTCATCGGCAGCGAGCCCCAGCCGCGCACCGAGGTGACCAAGAAGATCTGGGAGTACGTGCGCAAGCACAAGCTCCAGGATCCCGACGACAAGCGCACCATCCGCGCCGACGAGAAGCTGAAGGCGGTCTTCGGTGGCAAGTCCTCGGTGAGCATGTTCGAGATGACCAAGCTGGTCAACGCCCATCTGAAGTAGGTCCAACGCCGCATGGGGCATCGCTGCCGGCGCGCACCACCGCTAGAATCAGCAGGCGGGGAGGGCGCCGGCAGCCTCCAGGTTCCTCCGTCCTTACCGTCCGGAGCTCGCACCATGCGCCGCCCCCATCCCGGCCTCGCCCCCCTAGGCAAAGCCGGACCCTTTCTGCTGCTGGCCTTCATGACCCCCGCGCTGATCGCACCCCGGCAGCCGCTCGCCGCCGCGCCACGCGGCGCCGGGTCCCCGGTGCGCGCCCGGGCCGCCGCCCTGGGCGGCGCCGTGGCCTCGGGCCATGCGCTTGCCACCGCCGCCGGCCTGGACGTCCTGCGCGACGGCGGCAACGCCGTCGAT
>JASLEW010000063.1 GCA_030150965.1 Thermoanaerobaculia bacterium
GGGCGAAGATCCCGTCGAGGCTCCTGAGCTTGACCTTCTTCGTGGCCGTCATCAGGTCCTCGAAGCACAGGTCGCCGGCCGGCGTCCCGTGTCCCGAGAAGTGAAGGATGTGCGGACGAAAATCCTTCACCGCCCATGTCAGATCTTCGACCTTGACGCTGAACTCCGGACGCAGGAGGAAGTCTTGCCCTTGCCGACCTCTCTGCAGCTCATCGTTGATGGCCTGGAATTCCGCCGTGAGGCGGGTCCGGCCCTGGTCGCTGGGATCCGCGGCCAGAAAGAGGATCCGAATGCAGGTGTCCAAGGCGTGGTCCTCCTGTCGTGGCGAGACCGAAGGCGCGGCTTCTACTAGCGCCCACCGTCACCTCAGCTGGCGCTCCTTGTATCCTTCGCCGGTGGATGGGCAGCCTCAGCGGGCGCGTCGCTCTTCGCCCCCCGGCCGGCCGTCTTCTGGACGTCGTCGGGGATGGCGGCCCCGAGCTGCACCTCTTCGGTGGCGGTGGTATCCTCGATTGCGTCGCTGTTCTCTGGCATGGCTGTCTCCTTGACGGACAGGTTGTGGACGACGACCCGTGAGCGGGTCTCTTCCGAATAGACCCGGCCATCAGGAAAGAGGAGTACGCGGAGCATCTTGATTTTCCTGGCCTCGGCGGCTCTGCCGCCGGGGCGGGGCAGGCAGCCGGCGGAGGCCGACGGCTCGAGGGGTGCATGAGCTCCAAGTCGGGAGGTCGTCCTGATCGGTCCTGGGTGGCCGACACGGTGCTCCGGATCCAGCACGGAGGACGGCTGGAACAGGACTACGAGCGGCTCTTCCGCGAGTACGAGCCGCTCATCCGCGGGTGCTTGCTGAGGAGGGGATGGACAGGGCCCGAGCTCGATGACCTGGTCCAGGATGTCCTGCTGCGGGTCTATCGAGGCATCGGGTCTTTTCACTATGGCTCGTCGTTCGACACCTGGGTTCTGCGCATCATGGTCAACGCCTGGATCAACGCTCTGCGCAAGAGGAGCGGCAGGGCGCAGGAGGTTTCTCTGGACGACAGACCCCAGCCAGGCGACGACCCCGGGCCGGTCCTGTCCGAACCGATCGACCCTGGCAACGATCCCTTCGACCAGATCCTCATCACAGAGCGCCGCCAACGCCTGCAGGCGGCCCTCGACGGGCTACCACCGCGCATGCGCCAATGCCTGCTCTTCCGCTACCACGGCTACAGGCACGAGGAGATCGCCCGAGCTCAGGGTTGCTCGGTCGCCACGGTCAGGAAGCAGGTGCAGAATGCATACAAGCGCCTGCGCGTGCTGGACCCGCTGATCGAGGTCCTCGGCCTCCTGGCCGTCCTGATCCCGCTGCTGCGCTGATGGGGAACCGCGCCATGGACTGGAAGGCCACCCTCGCGGAGATCGTCTCCGACCGCCAACGGCAGCTGGGCGAGCGGCCGTCGATGGAACAGATGTTCGCACTGCGCGCCGGCGAGCTGTCGGAGGCCGAGCGGGACCGGCTGCTCGAACGTGCCGCGTGGGATCCCGAGGTGGCGCGCGAGCTCTTCGACCTGATGTGCTTCCCCGACCTGCCGCGGGGCGGGAAGGCAAAGGAGGCTGTCGGGAACGATGCCGGGCTGGACCAGCGCTGGCAGGCCCTGCGCGCCAGGCTGCGGTCGGAAGGGATCCTGCCGGAGATGCCGTCGCGCGCCGCACCGTCGCCGGAGCCGCAACGGGTCCGCGTCTGGCGCTGGCTGCCCATGGCGGCGTCCTTCGCCGCGGGGCTCGCCCTGGCCATCACCATCGGAGTGCTGCGCCCCGCCGCCCACCCGGAGTCTCCCGGACAGGGCGTGAAGCTCAACCTGCCGGTCGTGGAGCTGGTGGCGCCCTCGGACACCGGACCGGACGCCAGACGAGGCGGTGGGCTCACGGCGGTCCCGCCAAATGCCGGAGGCATCGTCCTCACCCTGGCGGCGCCGGGTCTTGCCCTGAGCTCCGGGCCTTACGATCTGGAGATCCGTCGCGGCCGGCAGGAGGTCTTCCGGTCACACGACCTCGTGCCCGGCGAAGGCGGGGTGTTCGTGCTGCTCCTGCCTCGGGAGCGGCTGGCGGACGGGGCTCACGAGATCATCCTTCGCGACGCCAGCGGCAGGACGGTGGCCAGCTTCCGGCTGGACGTGAAGCTGGTGCAATGACCGTCGGGCGATGGCCGCTGCTCGCGGCCTGCCTCGCCTCCCTGGCGGCCGGGTGCAATCCTCCGGGTCACGCCACGCGGTCGCCGGCGGCCGCCGCAGTGGTGTCGTTACCTGCTCGCGGCAACGAGGCCTTCCGTCCGCGTCAGGCCACCCCCACGGCCGGACCCGCTCATGCCGGCGTTGCGCCCTCGGCCTCGGACCTGCAACGGGCGCGGACACGGCACCGCCTGGGGCTCGACCTGCGACAGCAGGGGCGCCTGGTGGAAGCCCGCGGCGCCCTGGAGGAGGCCCGGGACCTGTTTTCCAAGCACGGTTGCACCGCGGAGCAGGCCGAGACTTTGAACGATCTGGGCGAGGTCCTCTTCCAGCTCGGAGACCTGGCGGACCTGGAGCAGACCGAATGGCAGGCCCTGAAGCTGGCGGAGTCCGCGGGGCTTGCCGCGGTGGCGGCAACGGCGTGGAACAACCTGGGCGTCGCGTTCGCCGCCCGCGGATTGCCGTCGGCAGCCCTCGAAGCCTATGGCCGGTGCCGCGATCTCCGCCGCGGTCTGGGCAACCTCGCCGGAGAGGCCGCCGCCCTCCACAACCGAGGGGTCCAGCTCCTGGTGCTCGGGCGTCTGCGCGAGGGCAGCGAAGAGCTGCGACAGGCGGTGGCTCTGCACCGGACCTCGGGGACCACGGTGGAGCTGGGCCAGAGCCTGGCTTCGCTTGCCTGGGGGCTCGCCATCGACGGCCAGCCGGACGCCGCACTGGCCGCTTACGGCGAGGCGCTGTCCGTCCTATCCGCGCTCCGGGCCGATTACGACCTCGCCGTCGCGTTGGAGCAACGGGCGCAGCTCTACCGGCGGCTCGGCCGCCTGCGCGAGGCCCGAGAGGACCTGGAGCGTTCGCTGCTCCTGGCCGAGAAGAAGGGCGGAGCGTCGCGCTTCCATATCGCCTACCTGCATCTCGGCTTCGGCGCGGTGCTGCGCGACCAGGGCCAGATTGCCAGGGCGGTGACGCTGCTTCGTCAGTCGGTCAGGGAATTTGACCTCCTGGGAGGCCAGGAGGGCCGCGTCATGGCGCGCCTCGAGCTGGCGAAGGCCTTGCGCGCCGGTGGCGCCCGGACCGCGGCGATCGCCGTGCTGGAAGCGGCCCTCACCGTGGTGGAATCGGCGCGCGCCAGCCTCCACCAGGCGTCTCTGCGCGGCTCCTATCTCGGCGAATGGCAGGACGCGTACCGGGAACTGGTGGACCAGTTGGCGGAAGCCGCCGTGGAGGCACCGAGCCGGCATGAGCATCAGCTGTGGGCGATCCGCGCCTTTGCCGTCTCCGAGCGGGCCCGCGCGCGCGCGCTTCTCGATCTCCTGGAAGCGCCCTCAGCCGCCGGCGGCCGCCCGGCGCAGGCCGACGAGGTCCGGCTGGGGCCGCTGCGTCGCCGGGTCGAGCAGCTCGAAGCCGCGGTTCTGGCCGAACCTGCCGGCCAGCACCTGGCAGCCTTGCGCCGGCTGCGGGTCGAGCTCGAGCTGCTGCAGGAGACTGCCGCGAACGCCGCAGGGGCGCGGCCACGGATCGCACAACCGGCGCCTCTGGCGGCCATCCTACGGCAGCTGGGCGGCAAGACGACTCTCCTGGCCTATTCTCTTGGCGCCAGGCGCAGCTGGCTGTGGCGCATCGACGCCCGCGGGGTGGAGGTGCTGCCGCTGACCGCCGGACCGCGGATCGAAGCTGCCGCCCGCAACGCGCACCGGCTTTTTCCCCTGAGCGAACAGATCGGTTTCCGCAAGGCCGCACACTACGCCCGCCAGTACCTCTCGCAGCTCGTACTCGGCCCTCTCGCCCGCTCGCCGCTGGCGGCGCGGATTGCCGTCATTCCCGACGGCGCCCTGCACCTCGTCCCCTTCGCGGCACTGGATCGATCAGCCGGAGAGGACGGCACGGTCCGCGCTCTCGGGGAGGATCACGAGGTGGTTCATCTGCCATCCGCTTCAGCGCTGGTCGAGCTGCGGCAGCGCCGGGACTCCAGGCACCCGGCGTCAAATCTGATGGCCATCATGGCCGACCCGGTGTTCGAGGCCAACGACCCGCGCTTCGGCTCCTGGCGGGCGGCCCGAGGCGAACCCACGGCTGATCCGTCCCGGGCTCTCGCCCGAACCCGGCAGGCACTCGGCGGGCGTTTTGGCCGTCTGCTCGGCTCGGCCGAAGAGGCGCGGCGCATCGCCGCGATTGCCGGGCGCATCCCGGGCCGGCCGGCGGCTCCTGTGGTGAGCGGCTTCGACGCCACGCGCGAGCTGGTCACCGGCGGCAGCCTGGATGGCTTTCGCCTGCTGCACTTCGCCTCCCATGCCCTGGTGGATGCGGACGACCCGGCGCTGGCCGGCCTGCTCCTCTCCCTTTACCGTGCCGACGGCCGGCCGCAGGACGGCCTGCTGCGCGCCCGCGATCTCTACGGCCTGCGGCTGTCTGCCGAGCTCGTGGTCCTCTCAGCCTGCCAAACGGCCCTCGGCCAACAGGTCCGTGGTGAGGGAGTGGTGGGCCTTGCCGACGGCTTCTTTGCCGCCGGTGCAAATCAGCTCATCGTCAGCTTGTGGGAGGTGGACGATCGGGCCACCGCGGAGCTGATGAGCCGCTTCTACAATCACCTGCTGCTCCACGGCCGGCGAGCCGCCGACGCCCTGCGCCGCGCCCAGCACGAGCTGCGCGATGAGACCCGATGGGCTTCCCCGGCCTATTGGGGAGCGTTCATTGCCCTCGGTGACTGGGAGGCCGGAGCCGGCCTGGGCCACCGCAGTCCCGCCCAGGTCGCCCGCGCTTCCTTCTAAACGACTTAAGATAGCCACTCTCGGATCACCTCGGCGTCCCGTTGACAACGCACCGATGCACCTGTACCAGTGCACGACGCTGGCGTGTGGAGTGGCTGAATCGCCTCTCCCAGTGTAGCCGGGAGCAAACCGTGCGGCCCGATCAATTCGTCGCTGCGCTTCGCCGATTGAGGTTCGCCAACGTCTTCAATCCCTACACCGACCGGTGTAGCGTCTGTGACCTCCGCGGCGCTCCCGCCCGCCGAGCGGAGGCTCTACTGCGCGTGCTGGAAGCGGCTGCAAAGACGGACGTCGATGCCGTCTGGATCGGCCGCGACCTGGGCCATCGCGGCGGCCGGCGCACCGGTCTTGCCCTGACCGACGACGTTCACCTTGCCGCCCACGCCGCCCGCTGGCACGTCTCCCTCCGGCGGGCGACGGCCGGGCCAATGATCGCGGAGCGCACCGCCGCGGTCGTCTGGAGCGTGCTCGCATCGGTCACCGCACAGGTCTTTCTCTGGAACGTCTTCCCCTTCCATCCGCACGAACCGGACAGGCCGTTGACCAACCGGGCGCACCGGCCGGCGGAGCGCGCTGCCGGCGAGGAGGTGCTGGCCGCATTGATCGCGATGCTGCGTCCCCGCCGCCTGGTCGCCATCGGCAACGACGCGGCCAGGTCAGCGTCGAGGCTCGCCGGAGCCCTTCCGGTTCTCCAGGTTCGGCACCCCGGCCATGGCGGGCAGCGCGACTTCGTGCACCAGGTCCAGCGCGTCCATGGTCACCGTTCCAGACGGACAGGGTCTCGCGTCGAGTCGTAGTGGCTGTCGCGGCCGGCCACCGGCTGATCGACCCGTTCGAGCTCCGCGGCGACGATCCGGTCGATCTCCTCCACCTCTTCCGGACGAGCCATGCCAAAGACGCTGCGCCAGCCGCGCTCCTTGGGCGTTTCGGCTGCCTGATCTTCTGGGTGTCCCCGCAGAGTCGCCGTCATGGCAAGGCCCCCTGCTGACCGACGGGTGCGTCCATTTGTCCTATGGCCGATGCGGCTGCATCAGTGTATCATCCTCGCTATGAGAACGACCGTTACTCTCGATGACGACGTCTATGAAGCGGCACAGGCGTATGCACAGGCGACCGGGAAGCGGCTTGGGCGCGTCCTGTCGGAGATGGCTCGCCAAGCGCTCCAACCCTCCATGCGAAGGCTCGCGAGAGGGTCCTCTCGCTTTCCTGCCTTCGAAGTATCGGCTGACGCCCGCCTGATCCCGGCCTCGCGAGTTCAGAAGGCCCTGGATGAGGATGGCATTGCCTGAAGATCGGCCGCTGCTGCTGGACATCAATGCCCTGTTGGCGCTGGCTTGGCCGAATCACCAGTTTCATGCTGCGGTGGTGGCCCGACTCGAGCAGCAGCCGGTGCCACGTTGGGCGACCTGTGCCCTGACACAGCTCGGTTTCGTTCGGCTCTCGTCGAACCCAAGCATCGTCGAGGTGCGAAAGACGCCTGCCGAAGCTGTCAGTCTGCTGACTGAGCTAACTCATGATCCGCAGCATCTCTACGTTGCAGGCTTGCCGGCGCTGCCTCAGACAACAAGCTTCTTTCGTCGGATCGTCGGCCATCAGCAGGTGACAGATGCCTACCTGCTCGCTGTCGCAGACGCGAGCGGCTCAACGCTTCTTACGCTCGATCGAAGGTTGGTGCCTCCCGGCACGGCCAGAGCCAATGTCGAGGTCGTACGCTTTTAGGCACGCTGAACCTCCCAAGGAGATGCCCGAGCTGCCGGCGGCAACCGCAGAGAAGCGGTTAGGGGCGGGAAATCCAGGTTGGCTGGGAGGCAGGGACTCGAACCCCGATTCTGCGGTCCAGAGCCGCATGTCCTACCATTGAACGACCTCCCAGGAAGGACGAGGCGGAAGCGTAGCCGAACGAGGACGGCGGGGTCAACCCTGGCGCGGTCCCTGGCGGGCACCGGCGGCTCCGGCAGCCTGGCCGGAGCCCTACCCCGGCTGCCGCTCGGTCCCCGCCTCCGCGGCCACGGCCGCCGCGGCCACCTCCACGGGGGCCTCGCGCAGGCGCCCGATCAGGTGGTCCAGGTGGCGGAGGGACGCCTCCCGGCCCATCACCTCGACCAGGTCGAAGAGGGGCGGGCCGGCCTGGGCGCCGGAGAGGGCGGTACGCGTCGGATGGATGAGCGCGCCCGCCTTGATCCCGCGCTCGGTGGCGACGGCGCGCAGCTCGGCCTCCAGGGCGTCCTTGGTGAACGCGGGCAGCGCGGCATAGCGGCCGCGCAGGGCCTCCAGGTGGCCGGGCAGCGCCGCGTCGGCCTGGAACTTGGCGATGGCCTCGGCCGGGTGCTCCAGGCGGTCCTGGAAGTAGGGGACGACGATGGCGGCCAGCTCCTTGAGCGTCCTCACCCTGCCGCGGTGCAGCTCCAGCGCGGCGGCGAGGCGCCCGGGGTCGCGGCCGGCGGCATCGGCCAGGCCGGCCTCGGCCAGGAAGGGCTCCAGGTGCGGCAGGAGGCCGGCGAGCGGCAGACTGGAGAGGTACTGGGCATTCACCCAGGACAGCTTCTCGGGGTCGAAGACCGCCGCCGAGGCGTTGAGGCGATCGACCGAGAAGAGGGCGATCATCTCGTCGCGCGACAGGATCTCGCGGTCGCCGCCCGGGCTCCAGCCGAGGAGCGCCAGGTAGTTGTAGAGCGCCTGCGGCAGGAAGCCCTCGGCGCGGAACTCCTCGACCGAGGTGGCGCCGAAGCGCTTCGACAGGCGCTTCTTGTCGGTGCCCAGGATCAGCGGCAGGTGGCCGAAGACCGGCACCTGGCCGCCCAGCGCCCGGAACAGCGGGATGTGCTTGGGGGTGTTCGACAGGTGGTCCTCGCCGCGGACGACGTGCGTGATCCCCATGTCGATGTCGTCGCAGACCACGGACATGTGGTAGGTCGGCGAGCCGTCGGAGCGCAGCAGGATGTAGTCGTCCAGGGCGTCCGGCGGGAAGTCCATGTCGCCGCGCACCAGGTCGTGGAAGACGATGTGCTCGTCCGGCATGCGGAAGCGGACGGCGAACGGCTCGCCGGCCCGCACCCGCGCCTCCACCTCGGCCGCCGGCAGCGCCAGGCAGGTCCGCGGATAGCGGAACGCCACCCCCCGCGCCTGCGCCGCGGCGCGCGCCTCATCCAGCTGCTCGGCGGTGCAGAAGCACCGGTACGCCTGGCCGCCCGCGAGCAGCTCCTCGCCGCGCTCGCGGTGCCGGGCCAGCCGCTCGCTCTGCAGGAACGGCCCCTCGTCCCAGACGGTGCCGATCCAGGCCAGCGCCGACTGGATCTGGCGGGTCATCGCCTCGTCGGAGCGCGCCCGGTCGGTGTCCTCGATGCGCAGCACGAAGGCCCCGCCGGCGCTCTGCCGCAGCAGGTCGTTGTAGATCGCCGTCCGGGCGCCCCCCACGTGCAGGAAACCGGTCGGCGAGGGGGCGAAGCGGACCCTGACGGGCCCCTGGATCGTCTGGCTCATGGCGTGATCACCCTGGCTGTTCCGCTCCGCAGCCCCGGGGAGGCCACCCCGGGGTGGAGCTGCCGCATGATCTCAGAGGCAGGCCGCCGGGCCAAGGGGCGGGCCGGCCGGCGTCAGGATTCCGGCGCGCTCCGGTCCCCACGCTCTGGCCGCGGCCCAGTCCCCGGCTCGTGGGTGAAGACGCCGTGCGAATAGAGGTGCGCATCGAGATCGTTCGTCGCCTGCGCCATCTCCAGCCAGAGGTTCCACCAGGCGATCAGCTCCTCCTCCGAGAGGTTGCGCAGGTCGAGATCCTCCTCGCTCAGGAACTCGTCGTGCGGGCCGCTCATTCGCTCTTCTCCCCGCCAAGGGCGGGCACGAACGGCAACGCACGCAGGCGGCCACGGTTCAGCTCCGCGGTCAGGTCGAGGTACGGGTTGCTCATGGCCTCTCGGCAGTATACCGCCCGCGCGGACGGCCGCCGGCGGTGCGCCCGCGGTCGTCAAGGCGCTGCGATAGGATGGCCATCGCAGAGGGCGAAGACGCCCCGATCACCGTGGGGAGGAGTCATGCAGAAGCGGCGGCTCGGCAACAGCGGCCTGGAGGTCTCGGCCCTCGGGCTCGGTTGCATGGGGATGAGCTATGGCTACGGCCCGGCCGGCGACAGGCGGGAAATGATCGCCCTCCTGCGGTCGGCCGTGGAACGGGGCGTAACGTTTTTCGACACGGCAGAGGCCTACGGCCCGTTCACCAACGAGGAGCTCGTGGGCGAGGCCCTCGCTCCTGTCCGCGGGCAGGTGGTGATCGCCACCAAGTTCGGTTTCAAGTTCGGCCCCGACGGGAAGCAGGTGGGAGTGGACAGCCGGCCGGAGCACATCAAGCAGGTCGCCGAGGCCTCGCTCAGGCGCCTCAGGACGGAAACCATCGATCTTTTCTATCAGCACCGCGTCGACCCGGATGTGCCGATCGAAAGCGTGGCGGGAGCGGTGAAAGACCTGATCCAGGAAGGCAAGGTCAGGCATTTCGGCCTTTCTGAAGCAGGCGTCCAGACGATCCGTCGCGCCCATGCGGTCCAGCCGGTCACCGCCCTCCAGAGCGAGTACTCGCTGTGGTGGAGAAAGCCCGAGGAGGAGGTGCTGCCGGCCCTCGCGGAGCTGGGCATCGGCCTGGTGCCGTTCAGCCCGCTCGGCAGGGGTTTCCTCACCGGGAAAATTGACAACAACACTGCCTTCGACAGCTCCGATTTCCGCAACGTCCTGCCGCGCTTCACGCCGGAGGCGCGGCAGGCGAACCAGGCCCTGATCGATCTGCTGCGCAGGATCTCGGCACGGAGAAACGCGACGTCGGCGCAGCTGGCGCTCGCCTGGCTGCTCGCGCGGCAGCCATGGATCGTTCCCATACCTGGCACCACGAAGCTCGAACGCCTCGACGAGAACCTGGGCGCCGCGGCCATCGAGCTCACCTCCGACGACCTCCGCGAGATCGACGACGCCGCGGCGCAGATCGCCCTGCAAGGGGACAGATATCCCGAGGAGCTGGAGCGCCGGACGGGCCTCTGAGCGGCCCGAGAGCGCGCGGAAGGGGCACCCTGTCGCCATGCGAGTCGGCATTCTCGGTTCGGGATTGATGGGCGGCAAGCTCGGAACGATCTTCGCGCGCGCCGGGCACGAGGTGGTGTTCAGCTACGCCCGCAGCGAGGAGAAATTGAAGACGCTCGCCCGCGAGGCGCAGGGAAACGCGCGGGCCGGCACGCCGCGCGAGGCCGCGCACGAAGCGGACGCCATTCTCCTGGCCGTGCACTGGTCGCGGGTCGACGACGTGCTGCAGCAGGCCGGCAGCCTGGCGGGAAAGATCGTCATCACCTGTTCGCTGCCGATGAATGCGGACGACACTGAGCTCGTCGTGGCCCATACCTCTTCGGGAGCGGAGGCGCTCGCCAAGAAGCTGCGACGGGCTCATGTCGTTTCCGCGTTCGGCACGGTGCCCAGCGAGGTGCTGTTCGGCGTGTTCGCGGCCAGGCGGAAGGCCAGACGCCCCAGCCTCGTGTACTGCGGCGATCATCAGGACGCCAAGCAGGCCGCCGCGCAGCTGATCCGCGACACGGGGTTCGATCCGGTGGACGCCGGGCCGCTGCGGATCGCCCGTTACATCGAGCCGTTCACGCTGCTGGTCGCGCAGCTCGCCTACGAGGGAGATGGGGGTCCGGAGCTGGCATACCGTTTCGAGCGGTAGCGTTCGATCTTCTGGATGGCGTCGAGGATGTGCCGCAGGTACAGCGCATCGCGGCTCACAGCGGCATCGCTTCTGCCAGGACGCGATCTCGAATGTACGGTGAGAGCGCCGCCTCGGTCACCACGTCCACGGGGCGATGGAGCAGATCCTCGATGTCCTGCTTCAGGCCGACCAGGTCCAGGAGCGATCTCTTCTTCTCCAAGGTGACCAGCAGATCGACATCGCTGCTCTCGCTTCCCTCTCCTCGCGAGAGAGACCCAAAAATTCGCACATTGCTCGCCCCGTGGCGCGCTGCCAGCCCAAGTATCCCTTCCCGATGCTCTTCGATAAGGCGGCTCCTCATGGTGTGCTTAGTATACCGCCCGGTGCCGCCGACATGCAGGAACCTGCGGCCCCGCCGGCCGCAGGGCTGAACTTACGCATTATCTTAGAGGCGGCCAAGGGGAGCCAAGTGGCCAGCGGTCCATGGCTTGAAAGTCCGGAGCGCTGGTCCGAGATTTCGTGGTAGTTTGGTGCCGTGATCGACAGGGACGGCCACCTCTCGGAGCTCAGGACCTTGCTGGATCAAGTCCCCGTGGTGGGTCTGATCGGTGCCCGTCAGGTGGGGAAGACGACCCTGGCCATGGCGTTCGCCACCGGCTTCCCCGGCGAGGTGACGCGGTTCGACCTGGAGAGCCCTCGCGACCTGCATCGCCTCGACGACCCGCTCTTCGCCCTGGAGCCGCTGCGGGGGCTCGTCGTGCTCGACGAGATCCAGCTCCGCCCCGAGATCTTTCCCGTCCTGCGGGTGCTGGCGGATCGCCCGACCGCTCCGGCCCGCTTCCTGGTCCTGGGAAGCGCCTCGCCAGAGCTGCTCCGCCAGAGCTCCGAGAGTCTCGCCGGCCGCATCGCCTACCATGAGCTGGGCGGCCTGAGCCTGGACGAGACCGGCGCTGCCCGCATGGCCGACCTCTGGCTGCGCGGCGGTTTCCCGCGCTCCCTGCTCGCGCCATCCGGAGCCGCGTGTAGCGCGACCTGCCAGACTCGAGCTAAGGCGACACCAAGTCTTACGACCTGGTGAGCCCTGAGCGATCCTTCCGCGAGGGAGGGTCGTGCATGGCGCCAAAGCTGAGTCTGGAGGCACGCATGACGATCATCGAGTTGCTCCGGCGCGGCTGGTCGCGGATGGCGATCGCCGAGTCGTTGGGAGTCACCGAGGGCTCGGTCCGCTATCACGAGCGGCGGCGTCGGGAAGGCAGCAGCGACGGGCGGGTGGGGAGGCAGCAGCATCGGTTGGCGGCGCTGGCGAGGGAGGTGGAGGCGTGGTTGTCGGCCGATGCTGGCCGCCGAGAGCATCTGAATCTGGCGTCGCTGTACGACTACCTGGTCGCCGAGCACGGCTACGACGGTAGTCTGCGATCGGTGCAGCGTTACTTCCGAGCCCACTACGCGCCGCCGCGGCTGCGAGCGCGGCGCCGAGTCGAGACGCCGCCTGGCGCCCAGGGTCAAGCGGACTGGGCCTGCTTCCCGGGCGTGGTCGTGGCACGGCGGGCGGTCGATCTGCTGGGCTTTCACCTGCAGCTGTCGTGGTCGCGCTTTGCCGCGCTGAGGTGGTCGCTACGCAAGGACCAACTGGCCTGGCAGGAGGCCCACATCGCGGCCTTCGCGCGGCTGCGAGGTGTGCCCGCCTGCGTGCGGGTCGACAACGAGAAGACGGCGGTGGTGCGGGGTGCGGGCGCGTGGGGCGAGCGCAACCCCGCCTACCGGCGGTTCGCCCAACGGGCCCGGTTCCACATTGACCTATGCTCGCCGCGGGCGCCGGAAGCGAAGGGCAAGATCGAGCGCCGGATTCGCGATCATCGTCTCTGGCTCGATCCCGGCTTCCGGGAGTGGGACAGTCTCGAGGAGCTCCAGGAGTGGTCGGACCGTGAAGTGATGCGTCGTGCCGAGCGTCGCCTGTGCCCGGCGACCGGCGGCCCGGTGGTCGAGGCGTGGGAGCAAGAGCGGCCGTTGCTCGGCGAGCTGGTGACGCTGCCCCGTCCCTTCGATGTCGTGGTCAGCCGCCAGGTGGCGCACGACTGCACGGTGCGCTTCGAGGGCCGGAGCTACTCGGTGCCCTTCGCGCTCGTCGGCCGCGAGGTGGAGATCTACGGCTGCGCCGGCGAGGTGGAGATCCGCCACCAGGCCGAACTGGTCGCCACGCATCCGCGCGCCACTGCCGAGCGCCTCGTCCTCGACCCGACTCACTACGAGGGCGAAGCCACCGCGTGGGTGCTGCCGCCGGTGCCGCTCGGGCGGATGGGCCGGCGCCTGGCCGAGCTCGCCGCCCTGGTGCCCGAGCAGCGTCCGCTCGACCTCTACGCGGCCCTGGCAGAGGTGGCGCGATGAGTGCCGCCAAGCCGCGCGTCGATCTCGACATCACCCGCGAGCGCTTGCAGCGGCTCGGTCTGGCGCACGCGGCCGAGCAGCTGGGCGAGCGGATCACCACCGCCGTCAAAGAGACGACTTCGCCGCACCGCTTCCTCGACGACCTGCTCGACGCCGAGCTGAGCGTCCGCGAAGAGCGGCGCGTCCGCACTTCGCTACGCCTGTCGGGGCTACCGCTCGGCCAGACGCTCGCCAACTTCGAGTTCAGCTTTCAGCCCTCGGTGGATCGCAGCCGCATCGAGACCCTGGCTACCTGCGCCTGGATCCGCGAGGGCTTCACCCTGCTGCTGCAGGGCCCGCCGGGCGTAGGCAAGACGCACCTCGCCGTGGCCCTCGGGGTCAAGGCGGTGGAGAACGGCTTCTCGGTCGCCTTCTTCCGTCTCGAAGAGCTGCTGCTCGCGCTCAAGCGCGACGCCGAGCTGCCACCGTCTCGCCTCCGTCGACGCAAGTACAACAACGTGGCGCTGGTGATCGTCGACGAGGTGGGCTTCGAGGTGATGAGCCGCGAGGAAGCGAGCCTGTTCTTCCGCCTCGTCAGCTACCGCTACGGGCGCGGCAGCATCTTGATCACGACCAACAAGGGCATCCGTGATTGGCCCGAGGTCCTCGCTGGCGACGAGATCCTTGCCACCGCGATCCTCGACCGGCTGCTCCACCACAGCCACGTCCTCAACATCAAGGGCAGGAGCTACCGGCTGCGCGACCTTGAGCGCGCCGCTGAGAGGACGGAGTGATGGTCCAGATCCCCGACTTGGCGCGCCGGCCGTGGGAGGGGCTCCGGCCTGCCCCCACCCCACCCCCGCCCTGTGCCCCTCCCACGGCCGGGCAAGGAGGCAGGCACCCGCTCTCCCTGGGCCTCCCCCGAGGGCCGCCCCCGCCCCACCATGTGACACTTCGTAACAGTAGGTGTCGCCTTATCTCGTAAAGGTAGGTGTCGCTTGACA
>JASLEW010000074.1 GCA_030150965.1 Thermoanaerobaculia bacterium
GGCTCCTGCTGCTCCGCCGCGCCTCCCGCGGCGGCCGCCGCGCCGCCGCCGGACGGCGAGCGCACGCTGGCCGCGTGCGCGCGGCTCCTCTCCGACCCCCGCCGTCCGCTCCCGGAGACCCTCGAAGCGCTCCTCGTCACCCACCACGACCCGGACCTGGAGCAGGGCTGGCGCGATCCCCACACCGGCGAGCTCACCTACACCCATCCGGTCGTCGCCGCCGCCGCGCGGTCGCTGCTCGACATGGACCCGCGCACCTCCTCGGGCATCGTCGCCACCGCCCAGGCCCACCTGGCGCTCTTCCGCGATCCGGTGCTCGCCGCCAACACCGCGCGCAGCGACTTCGCGCCGCTCGACCTGGTGAGCGGCGAGCGGCCGCTGTCGCTCTACCTGACGCTGGCGCCGGCGGACCTCGACCGGCTGCGCGGGCCCATCCGCCTCATCCTCAACCAGCTCTGCCGCGCCCTCACCGAGCGCCTGGATTTCGAGAGCGATTCGTCGCGGCCGGCCCACCGCCGCCCGCTGCTCCTCCTGCTCGACGAGTTCCCGGTGCTGGGCAAGCTCGACTTCTTCGGCCGCGCCATGGCCTACCTGCGCGGCTACGGCATCCGCGTGTATCTCTCCATCCAGTCGCTCGCCCAGCTGCACGAGATCTACGGCCGCCACCAATCGATCACCGCCAACTGCCCGGTGCAGGTCGCCTTCGCCCCGGCCGACCTGGAGACCGCCGAGCTGCTGTCGCGGATGCTCGGCCAGGCGACGGTCCACCTGGCGAAGCGCTCTCTCAACGGCGCGCCGCTGGTGCTGGGCCCGCGGCGGCATACGCTGTCGGTGCAGGAGGTGGGCCGGCCGCTGCTGACGGCGGAGGAGGTGCGGCGCCTGCCGGATGGGGAGGCGGTGGTGTTCGTGGCCGGGCACGCGCCGATCCGGGGGCGGCGGGTGCCTTACTTTGCGGAGGAGGGAGAGGCCGGATGATTGATCGTCGCCTTGACAATGCAGGCTTGGGCGAAGGTTTATTGATCACGGTGGCCGTGAGCTTCGTGGATCTGGCCAACGAGAGAGGGTGACTCCGGGCGGCAAGGCCCGGCGGTCGCAGATTCTCGGGCCTCGGCGCCCAGCGAGTGCCGCAACTTTGGTAACATTCGGTCATCGTGGAAAGAGGCGTGACCGAGGCGAAGCGGCAGTTCGAGGAGGCGCGCAGGCTCCAGTCCGACACCCTGGACCTGGGCAACCTCGCGCTGGCCGAGCTGCCTGCCGAGGGCGATTATGCCTCTGTTGACACCCCACCACTTGCCTCGATCCGCATAGCCTAGCGTCTCTCTGCTTTTTAATATCGCACTTGACACCAGCGCCCGGCAGGCGTACACTGCCCCTATGTTCACCATCCGGCAGATTCAAGAGCGCTTCAAGACGCAGGAAGACTGCCTCGCCTACATCGTGGAGATGCGCTGGTCGGCCGGGGTGACCTGCCCTCGCTGCGGCAATGACCACGTCTACGCCCTGAAGTCGAAGCCGTTCAAGTGGCAGTGCAAGAAGTGCGCGCCGAACGGCTACCGCTTCTCGCCGCTCACCGGGACCATCTTCGAGAACACCAAGTACCCGCTCCGCGAGTGGTTCCAGGTGATCTTGATCATGTGCCAGGCCAAGAAGGGCATGAGCGCCCTCCAGATCCAGCGGCACATCGGCATGGGCTCCTACCGTACCGCCTGGTACATGTGCCACCGCATCCGGGCCGCCATGCAGGACTCCGACTTCAAGCTGCTCACTGGCGTGGTCGAGGTGGACGAGACGTACGTCGGCGGCAAGGCCAAGAACCGCCACGGTGGCGGTGTCGGCGGCGGCTCCAAGAAGGGCCAGGGCGGGCGCGGCCCCGCCGGCAAGGTGGGCGTGATCGGCGCCATCTCCCGCAAGGGGAACGTCGTGTGCCAGATGATCGAGGCGACCGACGCCAAGACCCTGGAGGGGTTCGTAGACAAGGCGGTCGCTGACCGCGTCTCGATGGTCGCGACCGACGAGCACCAGGGCTACCGCGGGATCAGCAGGAAGCGCCGCCACGAGTCGGTCAACCAGTCGGCCGGCGAGTACGTCCGCGGCGAGGTCCACACCGCCAACATCGATAGCTTCTGGTCCCTGATCAAGCGGGGCATCATGGGGAGCTTCCACCACGTCTCCAAGGCGTACCTGCCGCTCTACCTCAACGAGTTCTCGTTCCGGCACAACAACCGGAAGAACGACGACATCTTCTCGGCGGTCGTGGCGGGATCGTGATGGGCGCCGGTTCCCCGAAGAAGCCGGCCGCTCCTCGTAAGAGGAAGAAAAGAGCCGGCCCCGTGAGCCTGCATCCGCTGAGCTTTGATGAGGCGATGCGTGCATTGCTAGCGGTCAAGCCTGAGAAGAATTCAGATACTCAGCTTCGCCCGGAAGAAGGGGACAAAGTACCATCAGGATGATGAAGCTGGTCAAGAGGAATGGGTACAGATACCCTTTTGATTTTAGTTACTAGAGTACCCCTCTTGCGGAGGAGGATTGCGCCGATAATGTACGCGACGAGAGCAAGCACAAAGAACACTATAGTAAGCACGCCATAGACATCCGCAAGCACTGCCACCGATTGATTAGCTTGTTTCGCTTGACCTGCTGCGATCACAGCCGCTGCTCTCTGAATTAGCCATCCAATAAGTGTGCTTATCGCTGCGCCAAGTAGGATTCCCCCTAGGCCGAAACACAAGACTGACCCGCTGTCATATACAGACAAGGTGTCTAGGTCATTCTCATATAGCGCATAGAGCCTTTCTGTGCGACTCGTCCCCTGAGTCACGGCGTATGCCCCTGCGCCAGGAGATGAAAAGCTGAGCGTAGAGCCTTCCGTCTCCTCAGCCATCTTTCTTCTCTTGCTTTTTCGGAGACGGGTAGTCTGTTGGTGGGGGCGCCCCTATCCCAATCGAGCGCCCGTTGAAGAATAATGTATACCCACACCCCTTGCAAATAACCATTATCACCGGGTACACCGGTAGAGTCGTTTGCACCCAGATTTCGCTCGGAATAGAGGAACTGAGATAAACCACTCGGGATGGAATATCCCAACCTTCGTGTCCAGATACCGGACACGTCCGAGGTTTTTTCCAGTGCTCTTCTAACCAGTGGCGGACTTTCTCCCTCTCGTCCGCGGTTAGCGTTCCATCCTTCGCGGGCATCGTCCTCCCCGGCTAATCTTCGATCCCCAGCAGCTTCCGCACCGCCTCCCGTACGATCGCTGATTCTGACCGCCGCTCCTTGAACGCCTTCAGGCGAAGCGCTTCCGCTTCGTCCTCGTGGAACCAGATCGTCTTCTTGACGCCCCGGTCCGTGATCCCGGCCTTCTCCTGCCGGTCCTTCTCCCCGCTGTCTCTCGCTGCCATGGCCGTAGAGTAGGACTTCCTGCGTGACTGCCTTACAGACTTCCGTACTTCCGCCATAGTACCGCCCCTGGAGGAGATCCCCGCCACCATGACGGACGAGGTAGGTAGGGCGCAAGCCGCCCTCGGGGATGTCGTCTTCGAGCTGCTGGGGATTCAGGAGCGGTTGCAGGCCATCAACCGTAGCTTGCCCGTCCCCCCCAACCTGGACGCCATGCTGGAGGGCTACGTCGCCCCCGACCTGGCGACGGAGATCTCCGGCCGCATCGAGTGCGTGGCGGACGACCTGATGCGCAGGACCATCGAGTCCCTCCAGGGCGCGGCCTGTCTCACGGCCCGCGAGCTGGAGACGGCTTGGAGGAAGGAGAGACGGGGGCGCGAATGGCACTGACGCGTGGTCGGTGCCGGGATCGTCCCAATACAGCGAAGGAAGAGGGAGGGCGGCGCCGCCGACGGGGCACGACAGAGCAGGGATGCCGACAGGGATCGCGGCGGCTGGGTGACTGGCCGCCGCGAGTTGCAGTGCCACCCACAGCAGGACTGCCAGCGAGGGAACGCGATGGCCTACAAGCCGCGACGGCTTACCGTACTGAACTTCCACCGCCCGGCGGGCGCGGTGGTCCCAACGCTTCACCTTATGGGCAACTGGCTTGAGGACGCCGGGTTCCTGGCGGGGTGCCGCGTCCTCGTCACCGTCGAGCACGAGCGGCTCGTCGTCAAGGTGACTGAGCCGCCCGACCCGGAGTGGCACCGAAAGCGGCTCCTCAAGAGGCTTGGCCTTTAACCCCTCGGTGTCAACAGAGGCATAATCGCCCTGCCGAGCTGGGGGATCTGCCACACCTGCTGAGGCTGTTTCCCGGGTTGCAGCAGCGCCGGCGCTGTCGGGTCTGGCAGAACCTCAGACGTCCCGTTTGGGCCCTCGTGCAGGCACCAGGATAGTGACGCAAGGAAACCACTGGAAGAACGAGAGGTGCTTATGAAGAGGCAGCTCCTGTTTGTGTTGGCCGCGTTCCTGGCCCTGCCGGCGGCGGCGCTGGGCGATTGTCAGGTCTGCCATATTCAGCTTGTGTGCGAGCCGGACTGCATCGTGAGTCAGGTGTGCAAGCAGGCGGGCGACGGAGCGGTGGGCGGTTTCTGCAACAACGATCCGCTCTACGGTTGCCAGGTGAGCAACCCCTGTATGCTGGTGGACCTGACACCAGGCGAGCTGTTCAGCCCGATGCAGCACTTCCACCTGAAGCCGGCGGCTGTCGTGAGCGCGAGGGCGCTCCGCTGCTCGTGAAGGCGGCCGGCGGGAGGTTTGCCTGCCGCTGGGTGGCGGCGGGGTTGCTGCTCTCCGGCCTGGGGCCGGCGGCGGCGTCCGCAAGCCCGGTGTTGCTGCACCTGCGCCTCCCCGCCCCGCCGGCGGCCGGCGCGCCGCTCGATGCGGTGGTCGAGCTCATCCCGCAGGGCGCGGCGGCCCAGGGGCCGGCCGAGCCGATCCCTGAGCCGATCAGGCTGCCGGCCAAGGTGCCGGGGACGTTGGAGATCCAGCTCAAGGCCGGCACGGCGTGGCGCGTGCAGGCGACGATGGCCGGCCACTGGAGCCCGGAAAGGATCGCCCTGCCGGTCGAGGGGCGGGCCACGGAGCTCGACCTTCCCCTTGTGCCCGTGGGACGCCTCAAGGCCCGTGTCAGGGGGCCGCAGGACGGCAAGGCGCCGGCGTCTCTCGCGGTGCGGCTGCGGGCCCTGCCGGGAGCGGGCGTGGGGTTTCAGGACGCCACGCTCGTCTGTCCGCTGCGCGCCGGGAGCTGGGATTGCGCGGTGCCTGCGGGCAGGTTCGACCTGCGGCTGAAGGGCGAGGGCCTGGTCCCGGTCTACGGCTGGGGAGTGCAGATCGAGCCGGCCCCCGGCCCGGCGCGGGATCTCGGCACGCTGCAGCTCCGCCGGGGCTCCTCGGTGTCCGGCTGGGTGACGACGGAGGCGGCGCTGCCGCCGAAGGCCGGCTGCCGGGTGGAGCTGACGCCCGAGCTGTCGGGCAGGAGAGCGGGCGGCGACCGGGCGGCGGTGATGACGCTCGAGGCGCGGACCAACGAGCGCGGCTTCTTCCAGTTCGAGGGGGTGGCACCCGGCAGCTATGTCGTCCGCCTGGCGGTGGCGGACTATGCGCCGGCCCGCCGCGCTCCGATCGTGGTGCACGCGGGCATGGAGTCCGAGTTGCTGGAGCCGCTGGTGCTCGCCCGGCCGGTGACGCTCGAGGTGGTGGTGCACCCGGCGACCGACCCCTACGGCCAGAGGTGGCGGCTGCAGCTGCACGCCAGGGATGCGCCGGAGGCCCCGCCGGTGGCGAGCGTCCAGGGGGCCGCCGACGGCGAGGGGCGATGGTCGCAGGGCGGGCTCGCACCCGGCAGCTACCAGCTCTTCGTCCTGGGCGATCTCGATGCGCGTTGGGCATGGCGCGAGATCGATGTCCAGAGGGGGCAGCCGCCGGTGGAGATCGAGCTCCCCCTGGTCGAGGTCGAAGGCACCGTGCGGCGGGCCGGCGAGCCGCTGGCCGCGACGCTCTGGTTCGGCGGCAAGAGCGGCTCGACGCGCATCCGCTTCGACGCGGACGTGCGGGGTGTGTTCTCAGGGGTGCTGCCGCGGGAGGGTTCGTGGCCGGTGACGCTCGAGAGCGAGCGGCTGCGCGCCACGCTCAAGCCGGTCGAGGTGAAGGCCGCGGCCGGCCAGAGGCGGGCGAAGCTCGCGATCGAGGTGCCGGACACCCGGGTTGCCGGCGAGGTGGTGGACGAGGCCGGCCGGACGGTGGCGCAGGCCATGGTCAGCGTCTACGGCGGCGAGACGGAGACGCAAACCGACGACAGCGGCGACTTCGAGCTGCGCGGCCTGGCGCCGGGGACGATCGGCATCGAGGCGGAGAAGGGGGAGGCGACGAGCGGGGTCTCGGAGGTCGCCCTGGCGGAGAAGCAGGAGAGCCCCCGCCTGCACCTGGTGCTGCGCAAGAAGACGGAGGTGCGGGGGCGGGTGGTGGCGGCCACCGGCCCCGTCCCGGGGGCCGAGGTGGTGGCGGCCCCGAGTCTCGGCGATGTCGGCTTCGGCAGCATCGAGTCGGCGGTCACCGACGTGGACGGCACGTTCCATCTCACCTTTCCGCTGTCCACGAAGGCGCTCAATCTGATGGTCTTCCCGCCGGGATTCGCGATGCGGATGCTGCCGGCGGCGGTGGACCCGCAGAACCCGATCGAGGTGGTGGTCCAGCCGGACGGCGGCGATCTCGTCCTGGCGGTCCCGGGTTTGGCGGCGACCGGTCCGCAGCCGCTCCTGGCTCATGCCGGCAGTTGGACGGTCCTGAGCCTCCTGATCCGGTGGATGCAGCTCCAGGGTGCCGCCTTTCAACCGGGCTCGGGGACCATGGTGCTGCCGAACGTCGAGCCGGGGGCCTACACCCTGTGCCGTGTCGAGGCGTCCCCGCAGCTGCGGCATGGGCAGAGCCTGCCGGAGGAGCACTGCGCGAGCGCGGTGCTTGCGCCCTACAGCCGGACGACGCTGCAGCTGCCGGGGAAGTAGTCGGGGATCTCCCTGGCGATCATCGGCCGCTGGTTGAGCTCGTGACAGGTCGCTCTGCGCGTCGTCTTTGGCGGGGCGAGTCCGCAGCTCGGCGAACCGGCCCATCCTGAGAGCCGCCAGCCTGCGCACCACCCCAGCCTGACGAGCGATCGGGCGACCTGGTTGACGAACAGCTCATGGTATCTCCGGAACCGGGGCCACGATCCGCCCGGGCGGCAGAGCGGCGCGCTAACTGCGAGCGACAGGAGCGGGCGCGGTCCGCCGGACGGGGATGAACTCGAGAAGAAGGGAGTCGACCTTCCGATCAGGAAGCAGATCCAGTGCCGTCTCCGACGCTACGACCTTGAAGGCGAGCTGCGAGGCGAGCACTGGTCTCAGAGCTCGCCGGGCGATGAGGCCCGACCGGTCCGCAGGGAGATCGAGCAGCTTCACCTGATCGCGCGAGAATAGGTCCAGCCGTACTTCCTCCGCCCGCTCCTTGAGCTCGTCCAGCGACTCTGCCCGCACCGCAACGACCCAGAAACTGCCGTGCTGTTCGCGCACCGTCACTCCGCGCAGGGTCCAGGAGAACCTGTCGGCACAGATACCGGCGCACAGCTCCGACTCCTTGTACTGAAGTCGCTCGGAAAGTACGGACTTGTCGTCCAAGGGCATCACCGGCAGGTGATAGTCCGCTATTGCAAGCTCACCACTCCTGGTGAGGCGCCACTGCTCACCCCGCAGGCCGGATTCGCGAGCGATTCGGCGGTCACCCACAAGGCTCGCGGCCGCTCGCCTTGCAGGGAACGCCAGCTGGAAATCGGTGTGCTCGATGGCTCTCCTGCCCTCGTTCAGGAGAAATACTGGAAGATCGAGCACATAGCGCTGCGCCTTGCGCGCGGGGATGCCGAACAGTAGCGCGTAGAGACTGGAATGTTCGTTGCCGTCTTGGCCGAAACTGACCCGCACTCTCGGCTGGGAGAACACGCCCTGCCGAAAGGCGATGTGATACGCCGCCAGCCCTGCTGCAACGATACCCACGATTGCCACGACGACACCAGCGTCCATCCCATACCTCCTCCGGCCTCGCGGCTCCCCGGAAGCGTGGCGGCCTGCGAGCCGGGAAGCCTTGGGGAAGCTTAGCCTATATGGAAGAGTCCTCTGGGCCGTCCGACTCCCTGGACCTGAGCAGTCTCGCCCCGGCGCTGGCGGGTCGAGGCTTGAGGGGAGGGACCCGCAGAGCGCCGCTCCGGGGACCGGGCGCGAGCCGGACCTTGCTAAGGTCCAGTCATCTGGACAGTGCTCCGACCCGCCGGCTGGGCCGGGGGTTGGAGGAGCCTTGAGGATGGCGCCGAGAGCATTTAGCAAGACCGGAGCTGGCTTGTCGAGTCATCACAGTTTACGCATAAATGCGTATATGTCGGTGGCACTATTTTTCTTGTATTGTGGTTATCCCTATGATGCTTAGTGGAGGCCTTTCTCTCCGGGAAGGAGTGTCGGGTGCGGATTTTCAAAAAAGTCGCAGCTGTTCTCCTCTATCTTCTGGCAGTGATCGTCGCATCCATCGTTGCGGTTGTCTACTTCCACCACGACAGCCTGCTCATTGTAGAGGTCCTCGGCATTGTCGCCCTTGAAAGTTTTGTGGTACTTAGATGGGTGCGGCCAAGGCATCCAAGTGTATACAGGTTTATAGGAATAGTGTCTCTCAGTGCGGTAGTCATGACACCTCTACTATTACCGAGATCATTGCTTCACACAGTGGGAAGTGCGGCTGGAGTGCAATACACGACTAGGCTGCTAACCGACGCGCACAGGCAACACGGACAAGGCGAGACCGAATCGGCGACCGTTACATCGGTTGATGATTTAATCTCAAAATTGGCGACCGCCCCGATGGCTGTTTCTACCCCCTCAGCGATGCGCCGTGACACCACGGCAACTGTATCGCTTGTCTTGGATCCTTCAAAAACCCTCGATGAGCTCATGGTCAACGCTGATAAGCACACCACGAAAGGGTACACCGTTAGCTTTGCGAATCGCATGCAGGCCCGGCTGACCGGCGAAGGATTCACCATCACAGCTCACAATCCCGACCTCCAGGCAGTTACCTCCAAGGCACCCACGCGATGGGCATGGGACGTTCGCGCTCTGCAGGAGGGGCCACATGAGCTCCATGTAACGCTGGATGCACTTCTCTTGATCGATGGAGAATCAACCCCGCGCACCATTCAGACCTTCGATCGCACCGTCAAGGTTGAGGTTACCGTGCCTCAACGGCTTGGGGACTTTTTCAAGACAAACTGGCAATGGGTGTGGACCGTGGCCGTCGTTCCTGTTACTGGCTGGATTACGCGAAAGAAGGAACCTGCCGCACCTCGGAGGCGGCGGCTACATCACCATGCCGAATAACCGGGTGTCGGGGCCCACGAACCAGCTGCAAACGGGCCGGGCAAGCGGCGGCTGCCCCTCCGCGGAGTCAAGAGCTTGCGTTCTCGCGCTATCCTGCGCTGGTCGCGCGTAGCTCGTGCCGTCCTGGCCAAGGCAGTCCTGCCGCGAGCGAGAGCCGCGCCGTTGCGGCGGCGAAAGGAGTCGGCATGCCGAACATCTGGATGGTCCGCGCGGGGCGCGGAAGCGAGAACGTGGAGGAGTTCCTCCACCGCGGGCTCGTTGCTTTCGGAGACACGAAGCTCGGGCCGCTATCGCCGTCGATCAAGAAGGACGAGCTGCTCCGGCTCTTTGCCGAGAAGTACCCCGAGGAGAAGGCGGGGAGCCGCGCCAGCTGGGCGAGCCAGGTCATGCGCTTCATCGGCGAGGTCAAGGTCGGAGACACGGCGGTCACCTTTGACCGTGCCCGGCGGCTCTACTTCCTCGGCCCGATCACCTCGGATTACGAGTGGCAGCCCAGACTCATCGAGGACAAGCCTCACGTTCGCCGCGTGCACTGGACTCACCAGGTGTCGCGTGACCTCCTCACCGTCACCACTCGCAACACTCTCGGTGCGATCCAGACGCTGTTCAAGCTCGGAGCCGAGGTGGCCAAGGATCTTCAAGCGCATCAGGTCCCTATCGGGACCACTGTCGATGAGATCCCCGCGAAGCCGCAGGAGCTGGTGGCGGAGGAAGAGGATGCCGAGGCCCAGGTCCGCGACGAGATGATCGAGAAGGCCGACGAGTTCATAGAGGACGCCATCAACAGGCTCGACTGGGAGAAGATGCAGGACTTGGTGGCGGGCATCCTGCGCGCCATGGGCTACCGAACAGCCGTCTCGCCACCAGGCCCTGACCGGGGCGTGGATATCTTCGCCTCGCCCGACGGGCTCGGCCTGCAGGAGCCGCGCATTTTCGTCGAAGTCAAGCACCGCAACCAATTTACGGTGGGCGCTGAGAAGATCCGCGCGTTCCTCGGCGGAAGAAAGCCGGGCGACAAGTGCCTCTACGTCAGCACCGGCTCGTTCACCAACGAAGCGCGTTACGAGGCCGAGCGCGCCATCGTGGCGACCAGGCTGCTCGACCTGAGAGACCTTAGAAAGCTGTTGGTCGAGAACTACGAGAAGCTCGACGCCGAGACGCGCGCCCTGGTCCCGCTCAAGCGGCTGTACTGGCCGCTGCTGTAGGTCCCGAGGGGACGATGCGATCGCACCAGGGGCGAGCGTGAGGCAGCCCTCCGCAGAGCGGTTCCGGGACCTCGATGAGCTCGGTGATCACCCGCCGCTCCCCGGCCGGCGGCCCGCCATCCGCCATGGCGGCCCCGCCGCCGCTCACCCTCCCCGCCGCGCCCGTGCCCGCGCCTGCTTCACCCCGCGCGCCGTGAGCGTCCGCACCGAGCTGGGCGCAAGCCCCGTGCGCTCGGCCACCTCGCGGTCCACCATGCCGAGCTGATACCGCGCCCGGAGCAGCACCCGCAGCCTCTCGGGCATCCTGCCGACGAACCGCCTGAGATCCACCAGGCTCTCGACGCGCTCCGCCGCCGCCGGCACGCTCGGCAGCACCGGCCCCATCGTCCCCTCCAGCGCCCCCGGCTCGTCGGCGCAGCTTTCGAGGCTCACCTGCCGCCGGCGGGTCAGCATCCGCACCCGCCAGTACTCGCGGCACGAGATGCGCAGCGTGCCGAGCAGCCAGGAGGCCGGGCGCCGGATCTCGTGCCACTTGACCAGCGCGTTGACGAACACCGTCTGCACGAGGTCCTCCGCGTCCTCGCGCGGGATGCGGAACCGGGCCAGCGTGGCCCTGAGCCGCGGCTGCAGCGCGGCGCGCAGGCGGCCCAGGTCCTCCGCCGGCGGCGGCGGCGCTTCGCCCGGCGGGCCGATGCCGCCGCCCCCGCCGTCGAGCAGGCCCGCGCCGGTGAGGCCCGTCGAGG
>JASLEW010000113.1 GCA_030150965.1 Thermoanaerobaculia bacterium
CGGGCGGCGGCCCCGAGGAGGAGGCGGCGCCGGAGCAGGCGGCAGAGGCGGCCGGCCTGCCGCTGTCCTTTGCGCAGCAGCGGCTCTGGTTCATCGATCAGCTGGAGGGCGGCTCGCTCTACAACATGCCGATCGCCCTGCGGCTGCGCGGCGCGCTGTCCGTCGCGGTGCTGTCGCGGGTCCTCGACGAGGTGGAGCGCCGGCACGAGGTGCTGCGGACGGTGTTCCGCCGGGAGGGCGGCCGGCCGCGGCAGGTGATCCTGGCGCCGGCCGGCCGCGGGATCGCCCTGCTCGACCTGACGGGGCTGGCGGCCGAGCGGCGGCAGCCGGCGGCGGCGGGAGCCCTCGAACGGGAAGCGCGCCGGCCCTTCGATCTGGCGCGCGGCCCGCTGTGGCGGGCGAGAGTCTGGCGGCTCGGCCCCGCCGAGCACCTGCTGCTCTTCGCCATGCATCACATCGTGAGCGACGGCTGGTCGCTGGACGTGCTGATGCGCGAGGTGACGGCCCTCTACACCGCCTTCTCGCTCGGCCGGCCGTCGCCGCTGCCCGAGCTGCCGGTGCAATATGCCGATTTCGCGGCCTGGCAGCGCGGCTGGCTCGCCGGCGAGGTGCTGGCGGGCGAGCTCGCCCACTGGCGCCGGCATCTGGCCGGCGCGCCGGCCGTCCTCGACCTGCCCGCCGACCGGCCGCGCCCGCCGGTGCGCAGCCTGCGCGGCGCCTCCCGCGGCCGCCGGCTGCCGCCGGCGCTCAGGCAGCAGGTCCTGACCCTGGCGCGCCGCCACGGTGGGACCGTCTTCATGACGCTCGCCGCCGGCTTCCAGGGCTGGCTGTCACGGCTGAGCGGGCAGACCGATCTCACCTTCGGCACGCCGATCGCCGGCCGCAACCGCATCGAGACGGAGGGGCTGATCGGCTTCTTCGTCAACACCCTCGTGCTGCGCGCCGACCTCTCCGGCGATCCCGCCGCGAGCGAGATCCTGCGCCGGGTGCGGCAGGAGACCCTGGAGGCCTACCAGCATCAGGATCTGCCGTTCGAGAAGCTGGTCGAGGACCTCGCGCCGGAGCGCAGCCTCGCCCGCTCGCCCCTGGTGCAGGTGATGCTGGTGCTCCAGAGCTTCGCGCCGGGACGGCTCGCGATGCCGGGCGTCGAGATGCTGCCGGTGACGGTGCCCACGGTGAGCACCGATCTCGACCTCACCCTGGTGCTGCGGGAGAGCGGGGAGGGGTTCGACGCGGTGCTCGACTACAGCACCGACCTCTTCGACGGCACGACCGCGGCGAGGTTCCTGGCGCAGTTCGAGCGGCTGCTGGAGGCGGCTGCCGGCGCGCCGGAGACGCGGCTGTCGCAGCTGCCGCTGCTCGGCCCGGGCGAGCGCTTCCAGGTCCTCTGCGAGTGGAACGACACCGAACCGGCGGTGGTGAGCGGCGAGGACGGCGGGGGCGGCGAGGGCGGTAGCCTGCTGCACGGGCTGGTCCTGGCTCAGGCGGCGCGCGCTCCGGCGAGCGTGGCCCTGACCTGCGGCGCGGAGCATCTGAGCTACGGCGAGCTCGCGTCTCGGGCCGCAGCGCTGGCCGGCGAGCTGGCGGCCCAGGGGGCGCGGGCCGAGGTTCCGGTCGGGATCCTGCTCGAACGCGGCGCGGAGCGCATCGTCGCCCTGCTCGGCGTCCTCGCGGCGGGCGCCCCCTATCTGCCGCTCGATCCGGCGCTGCCGCGGGAGCGGATCGGCGATCTCGTCGCGGCGGCCGCCGCGGCGCTCGTGGTCACCCGCGGTGAGCTGCTGCCGCGCCTGCCGCCGGGCCGCGCCGCCGCGTTCTGCCTTGATCGCCAGGCTCGCGTCGAGCGCATCGAGCGCGGCGAGCGCGGCGAGCGCGAGGGTGGCCGGGGGGCGGCCCGCGGCCGCCCGGCCGGGCCTCGCGGGCCGCGGCGCGTGCTGCCGGGGCAGGCCGCCTACGTCATGTACACCTCGGGCTCGACGGGCCGGCCCAAGGGGGTGGTGGTCGAGCACCGCGCCGCCGCCTGGTACGCCCGCTGCGCCGCCGCCAACTTCGCCCTGACGCCGTCCGACTGCGCCATTCAGTTCGGCTCGCTCAGCTTCGACGTCAGCATCGAGGAGATCTTCCCGATCCTCGCCGCCGGCGGCCGGCTGGTGATCTTCCCCCCCGGCCCCGCCCTGGCCGCCGGCCGGTTCCTCGCCGTGTGCCGCGCCGAGCAGGTGACGGCCGCCACCCTGGCGACGGCCTACTGGCACGAGGTTGCGGCCGAGGTCGAGGCGCGGCCGGCAGCGCTGCCGGAGGCGCTGCGCCTGGTGTCGATCGGCGGCGAGCGGCCCAGGCCGGATCGCGTCGCCTCCTGGCAGCGGCTCGCCCCCGGCGCCGTCGTGGCCAACGGCTACGGCCCCACCGAGACGACGGTGATCGCCACCCTGTACCGGGTGGACGGGCCGTGGGACGCGGCGGCGGAGGTGCCGCTCGGCCGCCCGATCCGCGGCGCCCGCATCCACGTCCTGGACCGCCGCCTCGAGCCGCTGCCGCCGGGAGTGCCGGGAGAGCTGGCGATCGGCGGCGCCGGCGTGGCGCGCGGCTACCTGGGCGAGCCGGCGATGACCGCGGAGCGCTTCGTGCCGGACCCGTTCGGCGGGGCGGGCGAGCGCCTCTACCGGACGGGCGACCTGGCGCGCCGGCGGCCGGACGGGGTGCTCGATTTCCTCGGACGGATCGATCACCAGGTGAAGCTGCGCGGCTACCGCATCGAGCCGGAGGAGATCGAGCAGGCGCTGCTGGCATGCGGCGAGGTGTCGGACGCGGTGGTGGTGCTGCGCGACGGTCTGCCGGGCGGGCGCGGCCTGGTGGCTTTCGTGGTGCCGCGGCCGGGCGCCAGGCCGTCGGCCGCGGCGCTGCGGGAAGGGCTCAAGGGCAGGCTCCCTCTCTACATGGTGCCGGCGCAGGTGGTGCTCATGGAGGCGATCCCCCTGACGCCGAGCGGAAAGCTCGACCGTAAATGGCTGGCGGAGCACGGGCCGCTGGCCGGCGGTCCCGGGATGCCGGCGGGGTCGGCGGGAGCAGCGGGAGCAGCGGGAGCGCAGGAATCGGCAGGAGCAGCGGGAGCGCCGGGGTCGCCGGGGTCGGTTGGAGCAGCGGGATCGCCGGGGTCCCTGGGAGCAGCGGGATCGGCGGGAGCGGCCGGAGCAGCGGGGCCGGCGGGAGTGGCGTCGGACCCGGCGCTCGCTGTTGCGGCCGGGCTCGCGCTCGCTCCAGCCCCCGGGTCCGCGGCCGTGCCCGCGGCCGGGGAGCCCGGGGCCGTGCAGGCGACCGCGGCCGGCCTGGAGCGCCTGGTGGCCGCGGTGTTCCGGGAGGTGCTGGGGGTCGAGCGGGTCGGGGTCGGCGACAACTTCTTCGACCTGGGCGGGCATTCGCTGCTGCTCGCCGAGGTGCAGAGCCGCCTCTCCGAGCGGCTGGGCGAGGAGGTGCCGCTGCTCGAGATCTACCGCAATCCCAACGTGGGCGCGCTCGCCCGCGCGCT
>JASLEW010000140.1 GCA_030150965.1 Thermoanaerobaculia bacterium
GAGCGGCTGCCCGACCCCAAGGCGCAGGTCCGCACGCTCCAGGGGCTCTCCCGGGCCATGGAGCTGTTCGCCGCGCAGCGCTACGCCGAGGCGGTGCCGGCCTTCCGCGCCGCGCTGCGCGACAACCCGCGCATGG
Organism: Thermoanaerobaculia bacterium; assembly: GCA_030150965.1. Taxonomy (GTDB): domain Bacteria; phylum Acidobacteriota; class Thermoanaerobaculia; order Multivoradales; family UBA5704; genus JASLEW01. Next base: position 137 of record JASLEW010000140.1, read on the forward strand.
TGGACGCCTGGGAGCACCTGGGCCGGTCGCTCGAACGGCTCGGGCAGCTCGGCGACTCCCTGGCGGCCTATCAGCAGGCGCTCAAGCTGTCGGGAGGCTCCGGCCAGGTGGCCATCGCCACCGGCTACGTGCTGCTGGAGATGAAGCGCTACGACGAGGCGCGCCAGCACGCCGAGCTGGCGCGGCGCGAGGATCCCGCCGAGACCGAGTCGCTGATCGGCGCCATCGCCCTGGCCCGCCAGCGTCCCGAGGAGGCGGCGGCGGCGGCGCGCGCGGCGATGGCGGCAGAGAGCGCGGGAATGGCGGGAGCGGCGGGGGGCGGGACGGGCGGTGCGGCCGGCGCCGGAACCGCGGCGGCCGAGGCGGGCGCCGGCGGCGGCAACCGCGGCGGCGGCATCAACGTCGGCCCCCTGGTGCTTCTCGCCCAGGCGCGGGCGCGCGAGGGGAAGCTGGCCGAGGGGCTGTCGCTGCTCGACCAGGCGAGCCGGGAGCTGGAGCGCCGCGCCCCCGGGCAGAGCTATCCCGGGCTGTCCTTTGCGCGCGGCGACATCCTCGCCCGCATGGGGCGCAACGCCCTCGCCGAGCAGGCCTTCCTGCGCGAGATGAAGGACAACCCCGCCGAGCCCCGCGCCTTCGCCAGCCTGGCCATGCTCTATGCCTCCGAGGGGAGGTCCCAGGACGCGCTCGCGGCGCTCCAGCGGCTGATCGAGGCCGGGCGCTCGCCCGCCGCCTACGGCATGGCCGTGCGGACCCTGCGCGTGCTCGGCGATCCGGCGGACGCCCAGGCGCTGCTGCGCGAGGGGATCCGCCTCTTCCCCGGCAGCCCCGAGCTGGCCGCGCTGGCGCGCGCGCCTTAGCCGGGGGGACGAGCCGCTGCCCGGCCACCGCCTCCCGCCCGCTGGACATGGGCTAAGATCGCGCCCCGGAGCCCAAAATCGATGAGCAAGATCCGCCGCTTCCCCCTGCCGCTGACCTCCGCCTGCGCCGTGGCGCTGGCGCTTCTCGCCGCCGGCCTGGCGCCCCCGGCCGCGGCTGCCGGCCAGCAGCCGCCGCCCACCCCCCCGGGCAGCCCGGGTACCCCGGGCACCCCGGGCACCACCGCTGGAGGCGCCCCAGCTCCCCTGCGCGCGCCCGCGGCCCCCGCGGCCGTCAGCGCGCCGGACCCGGCGCTGGACCACGCCACCAACCTGGCGCGGAGCGGCAAGTTCAAGGAGGCCATCGCCGAGCTGGAGGGCATGCGCAAGGCTGGCAAGGCCTCGTCGCGGGCGCTCTCGCTCCTCGGCCGCCTGTACGTCCAGGTGCACCAGCCCGAGCAGGCGATGGCCGTCCTCCACCCGCTCATCGACTCGTCGCAGGCGGAGCCGGCGACGCTCTACAACGCCGGGCTGGCGGAGCTGATGCTGAAGCGCTACACCGTGGCCCAGGACTACTTCCGGCGCTCGGTGGCGCTCGAGCCCGCCTCGCCGGCGGCGCGTGAGCTGGGCCTGCTGCTCGCCCGCCAGGGCCGGGTGGTGGAGGCCTATTCCCTGCTGCGCCCCTGGTCGATCCGCAACGCCGACGACGGCGAGGCGCTGCTCACCGCGGCCTCGCTCGCCGTCGAGCTGGAGCGGCCGCAGGAAGCCGAGCAGATGATCGCCGGCATGCCGCAGAACAATCCCGCCATCGTCCTGCTGCGCGGCAAGATCCTGGTGCAGAAGGGCGACGGCAAGCAGGCGGTGGCCCTGCTGACGCCGCTGCTGGCCAAGCACCCCGGCGGCATGGAGACCGAGATCCGCCGGACGCTCGCCGAGGGCTACCTGGTGAACAACCAGGCGCAGCAGGCGGTTTCCCTGCTGTCCGGTCACACTGACGACCACCCGTCCCTGGCCCTGCTGCTGGCCAGGTCCCAGCACCTGAGCGGCGACAGCGCCGGCGCCCTGGCCACCCTCCGCCCGTTCGCCGACAAGCTCCCCGACGACGCCAGGGGCGCACCCGACCCACGGGTGGCCGGCGGCATCGCGGTCGAGAACGGCCGGCTGCTGGCGGAGACCGGCCACGCGCCGGAGGGCATCGCCTTCCTCCAGAGGGCCACCCGCATCGAGCCCGACCGCCAGGACGTCTGGGAGGCGCTGGGCAAGGCGCTCAACGCCGCCGGGCGCAAGGACGAGGCGCTGAAGGCGGAAGCGCACGCCGCCGCCCTGGCCCAGGCGGGGGTCAAGAACGGCGGTTCGTAGACGCCGCTCCGGGATGACCCGGGGAGCCCTGGCCTGCTGCCTGGCGGCCGCCCTGCTGCCGGCGGCCGGATGGGGCGCCTTCCAGGGGTTGACCGCCGCCAGCCGCCCTGGCTCGCCGGCCCTCCATGCCCCTCCGGCCCCTTCGATCGTCCGGCTGGCGCCGGAGCTTGCCGCACTGGCACGCCTGGCGCCCGGGCCGGCCGCGCCGCAAGCCGCCGTGACGGCTGAGCCCGCCGCTCCCGCCCCACCGGCCGATCCCGCCAATTCCGCCACTCCCGCCAATCCCTCCGATATCGATGCGGCCATCCGGCGGCTCCTCGACGCGGTGCCGCCGGCGCGGTTCGAGATTCAGCTCGCCGCGACGCCCGGCCTGGAGGGGTCGGTCCTGCCGCTTCTGGGCCGCGCTCTCGTGCCCGTCCAGCCGGCGGCCGGGCCCGACGCGGCCCTCGCCGGCCGCCTCGGACGCTACCTGGTGTAGGCCGCCCGCGCGCGGACGCGGCGCCTCGGCGCCGCGGGCTGGAGCGAGACCGACGGCACCGACGTGGCCGGCCTCCTCGCCCTGGCGCTGGTCGATGCGCCGCGCTTCGTGGCCGAGGCGGAGTTCCGCGCCCATGTGCTCGCCGGCCTGCCGGCGCTCTTCGACCGGTCCTCGCCGGCGGCCCTGCGCGACGCCGCCCTGGCCGCCTTCAATCATCTGCCGGGGATCGATTTCGCCGCCGGCGAGCGGCTCGCCGCCGCCTGGGGTGCGGCACGGCGCACCAGCGCCGGGCGGCGCCTGCCGGGCGGTACGGCAGGGCCAGCCGCGCGCCCGAACGGTGCCGGCGCCGCGGAAGAGAGCGGCGCTGCCGCCGGCGGCACGGGTGCGGCCCCGCTGCTCTTCAGCGCCGACGACGACCCGATCGCCGCCTCCCTCTACTCCCTGCCGGCCGCGAGCATCGATCCGGCGGACGCGGAGCGGCTGCTCGCCGCCGTGCGCCGCGTGGCGCCGCGGCGCACGCTGCTCGTCCTCGCCGATCTGCCGGCGCGGCGGGCCCTGGCGCCGCGCGCCGCCGCCCTGGGGGTCGAGCTGCTCGACACCTGGGACCGCTCGTACTCGCCCTGGCCGCGCGACCCGCTGTCGCTGGTCCACGCGCCCGGCGGAGCGCTGACGGTCCTGGTCCGCCCCAACGTGCAGCCGGGGCGCGAGGAGGACCAGCACATGGGAGAGGCGCTCATCGACGCCCTGCCGGAGCCCCTCGACCGCGCCTGGGGACGGGGCGGCGCCGGGGTGCGCTGGACCGTGGCGCCGGTGCCGTTCCACAACGGGCAGGTGCTGCTCACCCGCGACGCCGCCTGGATCAGCCTGCACACCCTGGAGCCGCGCATCCTGGCCCTGACCGGCCTGGCACGGGTGCCGGTCGAGAGCTTCGCCGAGCCCGCGGGCATCGGCCGCTACGTGACGGCGGCCCGCCGCGCCGCCGCCGAGCTCGCGGGCCTCTACGGGCGCCCCGTCCGCTTCGTCCATCCGCTCCCCGAGCCCGGCGGCGCCGGGGCCGAGGGGCGGATGGAGCAGATCGGCGGCGGCGCCGGCTACGACCTCGATTCGCTGGTGACCCTGCTGCCGGGAGGCCCGCCGTCCGCCCTGGTGGCGAGCGTCGCCGCCGGCCGGCAGCTCCTGGCCGGCGCCGCCGGCGCCGACCTGGAGACGCTGCGGCGGGGCTTCGGGCTGGCCCCGCCGGGTGCGCCGGCGCCGCGATCGGCACCGGCGCCGCCGGCCCGGGAGGCGGCCACCCTGCGGAGCCTCCTGGCCGCGGCACAGGGCGCTCCCCGCGATGCCGCCCTCGACCGCTTCCTCGACCTGGCCGCCGCTCACCTGGCCGGCCAGGGGTTCCGGGTGCGCCGGCTGCCGCTCCTCGCCATCCCCACCTCCCTGGTCGCCGGCCGGCAGCTGCGCTTTCCGGAGTTCCTCCTCGGCTGGAACAACGTGGTGCTGGAACGCCGCGGCGGCACGCTGCGCGCCGAGGGCTTCTCGCAGCTGCTGCCGGCCGGCGACCGGGAGGCCCGCCGGCTCTTCGCCGCCGCCGGCTGCCATCTCGACCTGCTGCCGCCGCTGACCGAGAGCATCCTCTTCAACGGCGGCTACCGCTGCGCCTCGAACCAGCTCAGGGAGCCGGCCCGGCGATAGGTGCCGCTCGCACGAAGCCCCGGCGAGGCCAGGCGGAGGCGCGGCCTCCGGCCGCTCAGAGCGGGCGCGAGATCACACAGGCGTTGATTCCGCCGATCCCCATCGAGAGCTTGCCGGCGAGCCCCTCGGGGGCCGCGCAGGCGCGGTCGAAGACGAACAGGCCGTGACGGGCGGCGATCTCGCGGTTCAGCTCCTCCCGCCCCAGGGGCGTGGGGAACAGCCGGCCCCGTTCGTAGCCGAGGTACTGGGCGGTGAGCTCCCAGCCGCCGCCCGCCGACATGCCGTGGCCGAACGTCCCCTTGCGGGCGGTCACCAGGACGGACTCCGGCATCAGGGCGCGCAGCGTCGCCACCTCCAGGTCGTCCCCCGGCGTGGCGGTGGCGTGCAGGTCCCAGCTGCCGAGGTCCGCCGGCAGCGCCCCCGCCGCCGCGAGCGCCTGGGCGATGGCGGCGGTGGGACCCTCGGCCGACGGCGTGATGATGTGATCGGCGTCCGAGCTCACGCCGACTGCGACCGGCTCCATGCCGAGAGGCCGGAAGCCGCGCTCCCGCATCCAGTCGAGGTCGCCCAGGACCCAGACGATCGAGCCGCCCGACACGTGGGTGCCGCGCAGGCCGGTCAGCGGCTTGGACACCGCGGCGTCGGCGGAGATCACCCGCGCGCGGTAGAACGCCGCGACGCTCAGCGCGAGCGGCGGCGGATCGGTGGCGCCGATCACCACCGCGGTCGCCTGGCCGTGGGCGATGGCGTCGATGCCGAGCTTGAGCGCCACGCCGAAGGTGGAGCAGGCGGCGACCGGCGCGAAGGCCAGGCCGGTGATGCGGCCCAGCATCGAGATCTGCGCCGCGGGGGTGTTCTGGATGTTCCACACCAGGTTGGCCGAGACCGCGAGCCAGGGCGGCGGCGGCGACCCCCAGCGCTTCTGGAGCTGCCCGAGGCGGCGCTGCTTCTCCTTGAGCACGCTCATCTTGCCGCGCTCGACCCGGCCCTCGACCGAGAGCCCCTCGATCGCCGCCAGCTCGCCCAGGTAGCTCTCCAGGTCGGGGCAGTCCGCGGCCCAGAAGCGGTACCAGGCCGCCTGCGCCTCCTCGCGCAGGTCCGGCTCGGTGGCCGCGGGCGCCGGCAGCGCCGCCGGATCGGGGGGCATGCCGGCCGGCGCCTGCTGCGGGTGGGGGTCGCGGCGCCAGGCGGCCAGGCGCGGATTGCGCTCGGCCCAGAAGCGGTCCCAGCGCCGCTGCGCGCGGTCGAGCGAGAGGGCGTTGCCGGCGATCGTGGCCAGGCTGCCGAGACCGGTGCCGACGTAGGCGTGGCAGCGGCCGCCCAGCCGCGTCAGCTCCTCTTCGATGCCGGGATTCTGCCCGAGCGCCTGGATGAACGCGCCGATCGCATAGAGCGCCGGCAGGTCCATCTTCTCCTCCAGCTGATGGACGCGGTTGGGCGGGAAGCGGCCGGCGATCCACCCGTGATAGTCCGCGAACGAGAACTGCGGCGTCCCCACCAGGAAGTTGTCCGGCCCGAAGCCGTTGAACGGCGTGAGCCAGCTCTGCGAGCACTCGAGGTTGCGCGCGAACGCCTCGATGTTCGGCGAGCGCGGCGCCACGATGCCCCAACCGAAGACCCCGACCCTCCTGCGCAGTGCCTGTCCTCCTTTGCCCCGCGGATTCTGCCATACCCTGGTGCCCTTGGCACGGACGGCGCCGGCCGAATGGTGGCTCAGTTCGGCTCCCTCTTCGGCGCGGGGAGGGCTCGGAACTGTGAGTCTGCTGAGCGAGCGTTCTGGGCTCGCACCTCCTTTCAGCGCCTGCGAGGGAGCAAACTGAGCCACTACCGCCGGCCGGGCTGGCCGCCGCCGGGCGCGGCGCGGGCGCCGTCAGGCACCTCTATCGCGGGGGGGGACGCCGCCGGAGCCATGGACCGCCAGTGGCGCGGCCCGCCCCGGAGATGAGATCCTGGAGGCCCTGAGATGAGGTACCCGGAGATGAGCAAGACGAAGCTCCCGCGCTCCTGGCCGCTGCTCGCGGCCCTGACCCTGACCCTGGCCGCCACCGCGTGGGCCGCGCCGCCGCCCGGCAAGGAAGGCGCGCCGGCCAGGGCCGCCGGCAGCACCGCCGGCGCCGCGACGGCCGACCCGTTGGCGCCGCCGCCGCTTCCCGCCTACCGCCAGGCGATCGAGAGCTGGCGCGCCGAGCGGCAGGCCGCGCTGACCAGCGACAACGGGTGGCTCACCGTGGTGGGCCTGTTCTGGCTGGAGCAGGGCGACAACCGCTTCGGCAGCGACCCGGCCAACCGGGTGGTGCTGCCGGCGGGCAAGGTCCCGGCCTTCGCCGGCACCCTCACCCTCCACGGCGACCAGGTGACCGTGCGCGCCGAGGCTGGCTCCGGCCTCACCAACGAGGGCCGGCCGGTGACCGAGATGCCTTTGGGCGTCGACGCCACGGGCAAGCCGACGCTGCTGCAGATCGGCTCGGTCACCTTCTTCGTGGTGCGCCGCGGCGACCGCGTGGGGGTGCGGGTCAAGGACCGCCAGAGCGCGGCGCTGGCCGCGTTCCACGGCCTCGAGAGCTTCCCGGTCGATCCGGATTGGCGCCTGGTCGGCCGCTTCGAGCCGCGCACCACGCCCACCTCGATCCCGATCACCAACATCCTCGGCATGACCGAGGACCAGCCGTCGCCCGGCGTCGTGGTGTTCGAGCACGGCGGCAAGACCTGGCGCCTGGACGCGCTTCCCGACGCCGACGACGGCAGCCTCTTCCTGATCTTCGCCGACCAGACCAACGGCCACGGCACCTACCCCTCGGGCCGCTTCCTGAGCACCGAGCCGCCGCGGGATGGCAGGGTGGTGGTGGACTTCAACAAGGCGGTCAATCCGCCGTGCGCCTTCACCGCCTACGCCACCTGCCCGCTGCCGCCGGCGCAGAACCGCCTGGCGCTGGCGGTCACCGCTGGCGAGAAGTTCAGCGGCCAGCACCCCTGACCTTTGGCTCAGGCCCCCGAGGATCAGGGGGCCGCCGGTCAGGGAAGGCTGAACACGGAGAACGGATTGAGCGCCTTGCCCTGCCACCAGCGCCGGTCGGCGCCGAGCAGGAAGATGGCGAAATGGAGGTGGGGGGCCTCCGCCGCGGCGTTGCCGGTGGATCCGACGTAGCCGATGACCTGGCCCCGGCTCAGGGCGTCGCCCTCGCGCAGCCCGGGAGCGTAATGGTCCAGGTGGGCGTAGTAGTAGGCGTAGGTCTGCCCGGGGTCGAACTGGTAGATCGTGTTGCCGCCGTCGTGGCTGTAGAAGAGCTTGACCAGGCGGCCGTCCTCGACCGCCAGCACCGGGGTGTTGCGCGGCGCCATGATGTCCATGGCCTCGTGCATGTGGCCGCTCCGGCCCTCGCCGAAGCTGTCCCGCAGCTCGTCGCGGCGCACCCCCTGCACCGGCAGGAGGAGGTTCCGGCGCCGCAGGTCGGCGATCTCGTCCACCTCCCCTCCCGCTCCGCTCCCCGGGCCTGGCGGCGGCGCGGCACCGTTCGGAGCGTTCGGAGCGGCTCCGACGCCGGGGCCCGGCGCGCCCGGCGCCGGGCTGCCAGGGGGCGGGAGGCCGGGAGGCGGGATGCCGGGAGGCGAGGGACGGGAACGCGCCCCCGGGCCGGCCGGCGGCGCGGCCGCGCCGGCTCCCGGCGAGCGTCCTGAAGGCGGAGGGATCTCTCCGTTCCCCGGAGCGGGGCCGCCGCCGATCCCGGCGCCGCCGCTCATCCACACCACCAGCAGCACGGTGGCGGCGCCGAGCACGAAGCCGCCGAGGCCGGCGGCAAGCACCGGAGCCCCCCGCCGCCGGCCGCGGCTCATGGCTCGAAGATGACGCGGGTCCCGGGCCGCACCAGGTTGGCGACGGTCAGCGCGTCCCAGTTGGTCAGCCGCACGCAGCCGTGGGAGAAGCCGGTGCCGATCTTGGCCGGGTCCGGCGTGCCGTGGATGCCGTAGTGCTCCTTCGACAGGTCGATCCACACCACTCCCACCGGATTGTTCGGGCCGGCCGGAATGGTGGCCTTGCTGTCCTTGGGGTTGGCGTTCCAGAACAGCGCCGGGTTGTAGTGGAAGACCGGGTTGCGCGACACGCCGCGCACCTGCCAGGTGCCGAGCGGCAGGGGATCGTGCTCGCTGCCCGCCGAGACCGGCGCGAAGAACAGCAAGTCGTCGCCGTTGTCCACGCTCAGGCTGAGGCGCGACTTGGAGACCACCACCCGCACCTCGCCCCCGGGCTGGTGCATCGCCCGCTCCGGGACCTGGCGCACGTTGGGGACGGTCAGCGTCTCGCCGGCCACGAACTGGGCCTGCGGATTGCGCTCGCGCAGCAGCTTCTGGGCGCAGTGGAAGCGGTCCGCCAGCAGCTGGAGCGGCGAGTCGTAGCCCAGGGCCGGGAGCTTGGCCTGCTCTTCGAGCGAGGCGGGGATGCTGTAGAACGGGCCGCGCACGTCGTCGGCCGTGATCGTGTACGTGGCCCAGGGCCGTCCGCCGCTCGCCGCCACCAGGTTCTGCCAGGTGACCGGGTCGGCCTCGCCGGTGACCGGCAGGTCGTGGGCCTCCTGGAAGGCGGCCAGCGCCTTGCGCGTGTTCTCGCCGGGACTGCCGTCCACCAGGCCGGGCGAGAAGTTGACCCGGTCGAGGAGGATCTGCACGTCGGCCGGCGAGGACGGAGCGGCCGGCGCCGGTGGCGCCGGTGCCGGCGTGGGCGAGGCGGCCGG
>JASLEW010000151.1 GCA_030150965.1 Thermoanaerobaculia bacterium
GTGGCCGTTGGGCCGGCCTCCGCGGCCCTCTCGGGCGCTGCGCCGGAAGCTCCCGCGGGCTCGGCAGCCGCCGCGGCCTCGGAAGGCAGGGCGGAGGCGGTCCGCGGCGCCGCCTCGATCCAGTAGCGGGTGCCCTCGAAGGGGTAGGTGGGCAGCGGGACGCGGCGGCGGCGCTCGTGGCGGAAGAAGCGCTCGCCGTCCACCTCAACGCCGGCGAGCCAGAGGCGGCCGGCGGCGCGCAGCAGGGTGGCGTGATCGGCCCCGCCGGCGCGCTCGCCCAGGCTGGGCACCACGGGCACGCCGCCGCCGGCCGGATGCTGGCGCGCGAAGGTCGAGAGCGCCTGGCCCGGCCCCACCTCCAGCAGGAAGCGGCCGGGCTCGCCGAGGAGCTCGCCGAGACCGGCGGCGAAGCGCACCGGCTGGCAGAGATGGCGTGTCCAGTAGGCGGGGTCGGTGGCCTCGGCGGCGGTGATCCAGGTGCCGGTGACGTTGGACAGGTAGGGGATGCGCGGCGGCCGCAGGGTGACGCGGCGAAGGCTCTCGGCCAGGCGCTCCGCCACCGGCTCCATCATCGAGGAGTGGAAGGCGTGGGTGGTGCGCAGCCGGCGCGAGGCGACACCGCGGCCCGCCAGCTCCGCCTCCAGCTCCGCCACCGCCGCCGTGGTGCCCGCCACGACGCTCATCCGCGGCGCGTTGACCGCCGCCAGCGACAGGCCGGGGCCGAGCAGGGCCAGCATCTCGTCCTCGGCGAGGGGAGCGGCGAGCATGGCGCCCGCCGGCAGGTCGGCGATCAGCCGGGCCCGCTCGGCGACCAGGAAGAGCGCATCCTCCAGGCTGAGGACGCCGGCGATGCAGGCGGCGGTGTACTCGCCGAGGCTGTAGCCGATCATCGCCCGCGGCCTCACCCCCCAATCCATCCACAGCCGCGCCAGCGCGTGCTCGACGGCGAACGTCGCCGGCTGCGCGAAGAGGGTCTGGTCGAGGCGCCGTGCGGCCTCGCCGGCGGGCTCCCCGGCTCCCGGCGCCGCCGCCGAGCGCCCGAGGAGCCGGCGGAGGTCCGGCCCTTCCCCGGCGGGGGCGGGCGCCGGCGCGGGCGCGCCGGCCGGCCGGCCGGGATAGAGCACGTCCCGCACGTCGGTGCCCAGGAAGCGCTCCAGCAGCCGGCAGGCGCGGTCCAGCTCGGCGCGGAAGCCGGGCTCGGCCGCGTAGAGCCCCTCGGCCATCCGCGGGTGCTGGTCGCCGAGGCCCGGGAAGAGGAAGGCCACCCCCGGCGCCGCCTGCTCCCGGATACCGGTCAGAACCCCCTCCGCCGCCGGCTCCGACAGCAGGCGCACGGCCTCCTCGCGGTCGCGGCAGACCACCGCCCGCCGGTGCGCGAAGGCCTTGCGGCCACGCTGCAGGGTGTGGGCGACGTCGGCCAGCTCGGCGGCGCCGATCTCGGGATGGGCCGCGAGGTGGCCGGCCAGGTTGGCGGTGGCCGCGGCCAGCGCCCCGGCGGTCCTGGCCGACAGCAGCAGCAGCTGGTGCGGACGGGCGGTGGGCGCCGCCGGCGCCGGGGCGGGCGCCTCTTCGAGGACGGCGTGCGCGTTGGTGCCGCCGAAGCCGAAGGCGCTCACCCCGGCGCGGCGCGGCCGGCCGTTGCGCGGCCACGGCCTGAGCTCGGTGCTGACGTAGAACGGGCTGTCCGCGAAGTCGATCTCGGGGTTGGGCTGCTCGAAATGCAGGTTCGGCGGGATCATGCCGTGCTGCAGGGCGAGCGCGGTCTTGATCAGGCCGGTGACGCCGGCGGCGTTGGCGAGATGCCCGACGTTGGTCTTGACCGCGCCCAGGGCGCAGAACTGGCGCTCGGCGGTGGCGCCGAAGGCCCGCCGCAACGCCTCCACCTCGATCGGGTCGCCCAGCGCCGTGCCGCTGCCGTGGGTCTCGACGAACGAGATGTCGGCCGCCTCCACGCCGCTGCGCGCCAGCGCCTCGGCGATGACGCCGGCCTGCCCCTCGACCGAGGGTGCCGTGTAGCCCACCTTGAGCGCGCCGTCGTTGTTGGTCGCCGAGCCCTTGATCACCGCGCGGATCGAGTCGCCGTCCTCCACGGCGTCGGCCAGCCGCTTGAGCACCACCAGCCCCAGGCCGCTGCCCACCATCGATCCCTGCGCCCGGGCGTCGAACGTGCGGCAGCGGCCGTCGGGCGAGACGATGCCGCCCTCCTGATAGATGTAGCCCCGCAGCTGCGTGACATTGATCGACACGCCGCCGGCCAGGGCCATGTCGCACTCCTCCGCCAGCAGGCTCTGGCAGGCCGCGTGCACGGCCACCAGGGCGGTCGAGCAGGCGCTCTGGACGAGGTAGCTGGGCCCGGTGAGATCGAGCTTGTGGGAGATGCGCGTCGTCAGGTAGTCGCCGGAGTTGCCGACCTCGATCAGCAGCGGATCGAGGGTGGCGAGGACCGCCGGATTGGCCAGGATCTGGTAGAGCAGGTAGGTGCTGGTCGACAGGCCGGCGAAGACGCCGACCGGGCCGGAGCAGCCCTCGCCGACGTAGCCGGCGTCTTCGAGCGCCGCCCAGGCGCATTCGAGCAGCAGGCGCTGCTGCGGGTCCATCACCTCCGCCTCGCGGTGGCTGTAGCCGAAGAAGGCGGCGTCGAAGCGGTCGATGCCGCGCGGCATGGCGGTCGCCCGCACCAGCCGCGGATGGGCGAGATGGGCGGGATCGGCGCCCGCGGCGCGCAGCTCGTCGTCGCTCAGCGCGCGGACGGCGTCGACGCCGTCGCGCAGGTTGCGCCACAGCTCGTCCACGCTGTCGGCGCCGGGAAAGCGGCCGGCCATGCCGACGATCGCCACGGCGGTCTCATCGAATTTGTCCGACATCGGATCCTCGCCTCCCGGCCGGGCCGCGCCTCGGGCGGCAACGCCGGACTCCTCGCCCCGGCGGCGGCCGGCGGCGCCCTTCGCTCATGACATGGCATCTCTTGAGATCTTGTGTGTCGTGACGAGGCGAACGCGACGCCGGCCGCGCGGCCCCCGAGGACCGCCGCGGACCGCGGGTGCGCCGTCCAAAGACAGCCGGGCGCGGCAGCAGGGGGGAGGAGGGACAGGACACGGGCCGCCGGCACCCGCGGCGAGCCCGCCGGGCTCAGGACACGCGGCGCAGCTGCGGGCGCGGGCGGTCGCCCTGGCCGGCGGGGCGGGCGCGGACCAGGGCCGCCGCCGCGCCGGCGGCGAGCGGGCGGCTGAAGAGGTAGCCCTGGTAGCGGTCACAGGCGCAGTCGCGGAGGAAGGCGAGCTGGCCCTCGCTCTCGACCCCTTCCGCCACCGTCGAAAGGCCCAGGCCATGCGCCATCTCGACGATCGAGGAGACCAGCACCTCGGCACGCTTGCTGCTCCCCAGGTCGCGCACCAGGCTCTGGTCGAGCTTCAGGGTGTCGAGCGGCAGGCGCCGCAGGTTGGCGAGCGAGGTCTGGCCGGCGCCGAAATCGTCCATGGCGATGCGGCAGCCCAGGTCGCGCAGGCGGCGCAGCGAGTCGACCGCGCGGTCGACGTTGCGCATCGCCGCGCTCTCGGTGATCTCCAGGTCGAGCCAGGAGGGATCGGCGCCGGTCTGCTGGATCTGCCGGGCGACCGCGGCGGCGCCGTCGGCGCGCTCGAAATGAGTGGCCGAGAGATTGACCGCCAGGCGCAGGGGGCTCTCGGCGCCGGCGCGGAGGTCCTGGAGCTGCCGGCAGGCGGTGGTGAGCACCCAGTCGCTGATCGGTCCCACCAGCTTGAGCTCCTCGGCCAGCGGCATGAACTGCGACGGCGGCACCAGGCCCTGGCGCGGATGGCGCCAGCGCACCAGCGCCTCCAGCCCCTCGGTGGCGCCGTCGGCCACCCTGACCACCGGCTGGTAGAGGACCCTGAGCTCCTGGCGCTCGACCGCCTGGCGCAGCTCGCCCTCGAGCGCCGCGCGCCGCTGCGCCCGCGCCTTCATCGCCGCCGTGCAGACCTGGAAGCCGTTGCGCCCCAGCTCCTTGGCGTGGTAGAGCGCGAGGTCGGCGTGGCGGATCAGGGCGTCGGCGTCGGCGCCGTCGGCGGGGAAGGTCGCGATGCCCACGCTGGTCGTCATCTGCAGGCGGTGGCCGTCGATGTCGAGCGGCTCGGTGACCCGCGCGATCAGCTTGCGCGCCACCGCCACCACCTCGACCGGCGCGCGCGACAGGAGCAGCGCGGTGAACTCGTCGCCGCCGAAACGCGCCACCATGTCCTCCGCCCGCAGCCCGGCCCGCAGCCGTCCGGCGACGGTGCGCAGCAGGCGGTCCCCGGCGCTGTGGCCGAGGTTGTCGTTGACCATCTTGAAGCGGTCGAGGTCGAGGAAGAAGACCGCCAGCTCGCCGCCGCTGCGCCGCGCGGCGGTGATCGCCCCGCTCAACCGCTCGAGGAAGAGCGCGCGGTTCGGCAGGCCGGTCAGCGGGTCGTGGTAGGCCTGGTGGCGGATGAGCCGCTCGGCACGCCGCTGCGCGCTCACGTCCGCCGCCGTGCCGGTGGCGCCGATCACCCGCCCGCGCCCGTCGCGCAGCGCCACGGCGCTCAGCCGCAGATGGACCGGCGTGCCGTCGCGCCGCAGGTGCACGGTCTCGTAGCCCGCCACCGCCTTTCCGGCGAGGAGGGTCCTGAACGCCGCGAGGTCGACGGTGGCCTGCTCCGGGGTCTGGAACTCGCCGACGGCGCGGCCCAGCATCTCCTCCGGCTCGTAGCCATGGATGCGCCTGGCCATCTGGTTGACGAAGGTCCAGCGCCCTTCGAGGTCCACCGACCAGATGAGGTCGCTCGACGTCTCGACCAGGTTGCGGTAGCGCTGCTCGCTGTGGCGCAACGCCTCCTCCTCGCGGCGGAAGAACCGCCCGAGGCGCACCGACACCAGGGCGGCCCCGGCCGCGAGCAGCACCGCGGCTCCCAGCATCAGCAGCACGGCCAGGCGGTAGACGCGCCGCGCGAGCTCGCCCAGGGTGAACGAGAAATCGTCCTCCAGGCGGGTCACCGCCTGGTCGAGATCGCCGATGCGGCCCAGCAGCTCCACCTGCCGCGCCGGCGGCAGCGGGCCGGCCAGGCTCTCGCGCCGCACCTCCATGGCCAGGTCTTGCAATCGATCGATGTAGAAGTCACCACGCTCCCAGAGGCCCACCGCCCGGCTGAAAGCGTCGACGTGGCGGAAGTGAAGGAAGAGCCAGATCAGCGCCGGCACGTCCGCGGGGTGGTTCCGCCCGACCCGGAGGTCGCGGCCGACCTGCTCGCGGTCGAGGCCCGGCCCCTCCAGGCCCAGGCGCGCCCGGTGGTCGCCGAGCGGCACCGCGAGCGCCGCGAGCGCCTGCCGGAAGTCCTCGTCTCGCCGGCTGAAGACGTAGCCGGTCAGACGGAAGACCGCGGTCTTCTCGGCCTTCGACCACAGCCCCTCCCCTCCCACGTAGGCGCGCACGCCGGAGAGCACGTAGCTGGCGCCGATGCCGGTCGCGGCGAGGGCGCTGATCGAAAGCGCCAGGAGCAGCAGATTGAAACCCAAGGACCTGCCGGTCAGCAGGCCTCTCGCCAGGCGGGAGCGCCGCCGTTCGCCGCCGGCGCGAGGTACGGGAGAGCTCGGGGATGTGCCCGGCTCGGGATCGCCGAGCCCTCTGGTGTGCGCCGATGCCATACGCTCCTAAACAGCCCACCGGAGACCTAGCAAGAAACAGGCCGGGTCCGCGGCGGGCGGCGGGAGCGTGCGTGCAGGTGCCTAGAGATTGAAGTTGAACACCACCGACTGGCCGGTCGCCAGGCTCGCCGTCTGCGGGGTCAGCGTCTGGGTGCGCAGGAAGTTGCCGTTCGAGTCGTAGACCTGGATGGTGGGCGCGATGGTGTACTTGTTGGGCGTGGTGACCTGCTGGGCGATCACCACGCTCATCGTATGCGGACCGACGGCGGCGGTGCCGGCGGCGGTCAGGGTCACCGAGGCGACCGCCACGCCGGTCGGCGCGTCGGTCACCAGCGCCCCGTCGAACAGCAGCTGCGCTTCGAGGATGGTCGACGCCTGGGCGGCGTTGTTCACCACGATCGCCACCTGGATGTCGTCGCCGTTGGCGGAGGTGGGGCTGCTGCTGTGGCAGCCGAGGGCGGCCAGGGCGGCGAGCCCCAGGACGGCGCAGGCCGCCAGGCTGCCGACCCTGTTCAGGATCCGGTGCGAGAGTGCTTGCAGGTTCATATCTCCTCCGTCGACCTGGACCCGAAGCCCGACGCGAGCCCGGCCGGCCGCTGCTGCGGACGCTGGCGCAGAAGCTTATCCTGGAAGACGGCCGCCGCAAGCCCCGCGGTTACACGCGGGCGCCGGGGGCTGCGCTACAATCGGCCGTCCGTCGCACTCTTGCCCCCCGGGAGGCCGCGCATGCCGGTGACGACCCTGACCGAGCTGTTCTTGAAGGCCGCGACCTACGGCATGCCCGACTGCATGCTCGCCAAGGTGGGCGGCTCCTACCAGCCGGTGTCGACCGCCGAGCTCGTGGACCGCGTGCGCCGGCTCGCCAAGGCCCTGACCGGGCTGGGCGTCGGGCGTGGCGAGCGGGTGGCGTTGATGTCCGAGAACGCGCCGCACTGGCCCACGGTGGATTTCGCCACCCTGGCCATCGGCGCCGTGCTGGTGCCGATCTACCCGACCCTGCTGCCGGACCAGGCGGCCTATATCGTGAAGGACTGCGGCGCCAAGGTGGTGTTCGCCGAGACCACCGCCCACCTGGAGGGGCTCCTCGCCCATGCCGCGGAGCTTCCCTCGGTCGCCAGGTTCGTGCTCATCCGCCCCGGCAAGGAGGGCGGTGGCGACGATCCCCGGGTGCTCACCCTCGACGCTCTGCTGGAGCGGGGCGCCGATCCCGACCCCGCCGCCTTCGAGGCGGCCGCCCGCGCGGTCAAGCCCGAGGACCTGGCGACGCTGGTCTACACCAGCGGCACCACCGGCCAGCCCAAGGGCGTCATGCTCACCCACGGCAACCTCGCCTCGAACATCGAAGCCGGGCTGACCGTCCTGCCGTTCCACGACGGCAACCGGGCTCTCTCCTTCCTGCCGCTCTCGCACTCGTTCGAGCGCACGGTCGACTACTGCTACTTCCTCAAGGGGTGCCCGATCGGCTACGCCGAGTCGGTCTCCACGGTGCCACAGAACCTGCTGGAGGTCCAGCCCGAGATCTTCGTCTCGGTGCCGCGGGTCTATGAGAAGGTCCTCGCCCGGGTGCAGGAGAACGTGGCCGCCAGCTCGCCGCTGCGCCAGCGCATCTTCGCCTGGGCGCTCGGCGTCGGCCGCGAGGCGCTGCCGCACCGCCTCCGCCTCGCCCGTCCGCCGGGGGTGCTCGGCTGGAAGCTGGGCCTGGCCGACAGGCTGGTCTTCGCCAAGATCCGGGCGCGGCTGGGCGGCCGATTTCAGTTCGCGGTCTCGGGCGGCGCGCCGCTCGGGCGCGACGTCGCCGAGTTCTTCTGGGCCGCGGGCATCCCCATCTACGAGGGCTACGGCCTGACCGAGACCTCGCCGGTCATCGCCGCCAACGGCCGCGACGGCGTCAAGCTCGGCACCGTCGGGCGGGTCATCCCCGGCGTCGAGGTGAGGATCGCCGCCGACGGCGAGATCCTGGCGCGCGGCCCCAACGTGATGAAGGGCTACTGGAACCTGCCCAAGGAGACCGCCGAGGCGATCGACGGCGAGGGGTGGTTCCATACCGGCGACATCGGCGAGCTGGACGCCGAGGGCTACCTGCGCATCACCGACCGCAAGAAGGAGCTGATCGTCAACGCCTACGGCAAGAACGTGGCGCCGGCGCCGATCGAGAACGACCTCAAGAGCAGCCCGTTCATCGGCCAGGCGGTGGTGATCGGCGACCGCCGCAAGTTCCTGTCGGCGCTCCTGGTGCCGGAGTTCGACCAGCTGAAGGGCTGGGCGGCGAAGAACGGCCTCCAGGCGGGCGACGTGCCGTCGCTGCTCGGCGAGGCGCGGGTGCGCGCGCTCTACGCCCAGGAGGTGGCCAAGGTCAACTCCCGCCTGCCGGGCTACGAGAAGGTCGTCGCCTGGGACCTGCTGCCCAACGAGTTCACCCTGGAGACCGGCGAGCTGACGCCGACGCAGAAGGTGAAGCGCCGGGTGATCAACCAGAAATACGGCGACGTCATCGACCGCCTCTATGCCCAGGCCGAGAAAGCCGAGAAGGCCGAGAAGCAGCATGCGGGCTAGCAGGCGGCGGAGGGATCCCGCCTTCCGCGCTTCGCCCCGCCGGTTGCGGCGGCGCGGCGCCGTGACGCCCCCGTCCGCCGAGGAGGTATGAGCGTGGCACCCATCTTCCAGCTGGAGGTCGGCGAGGATCGCCTGGCGACGCTCACCTTCGACCTGCCGGACAAGAGGGTCAACGTCTTCGGGCGCGCCGCGCTGACCGAGCTGGAGCGGGTGCTCGACGAGGTGGCGGCCCGGCGCGACATCGGCTGCCTGATCCTGCTCTCCGGCAAGCCGAACGGCTTCATCGCCGGCGCCGACGTCGAGGAGATCGCCCGCCTCACCGATCCGGTCGAGGCCGAGGCCGCGGTGCGCGCCGGCCAGCGCCTGTTCGCCGCCTGGTCGGCGCTGCCCTTCCCCACCGTCGCCGCGGTGCGCGGCGCGGCGATGGGCGGCGGCACCGAGATCTCGCTCGCCTCCACCTGGCGCGTCGCCAGCGACCGCGCCGACACCCGCCTGGGGCTCCCCGAGGTGCGGCTGGGCATCATCCCCTCCTGGGGCGGCTCGACGCGCCTGCCGCGGCTCATCGGCATCGCCGCCGCGCTCGACCTCATCCTCACCGGCAAGACCGTCTCCGGCCGCCAGGCGCTGCGCCTGGGGCTGGTCGACGCGTTGCTGCCGGACGCCCGCTTCCTCGACCTGGTGCGCGACTTCGCGCGCGAGCGGGCCGGGTTCGGCGGGCAGGCGAGGGGCGCCGGCGACGGCGCGCGGGACGGCGCGGCGGGCGGCAATGGAGGGGCCGGCGGCGACCGCGGCGGCACGGCGTCGCGGCCGCGGGGCGGCAAGCGCCCCGGGGGGTTGCGCGGGGCGCTCCTCGAGGGCAACCCGATCGGCCGCCACATCGTCTTCGACCAGGCGCGCAAGAAGACCCTGGAGCAGTCCAAGGGGCAGTACCCGGCGCCGCTGCGCGCCATCGAGGTGGTGCGGGTGGGCATCGAGGACGGCGAGCGCGCCGGCTTCGACGCCGAGGCGCGCGCCGCCGCCGAGCTGATCGTCTCGCCGCTGGCCAAGAACCTCATCCACGTCTTCCGCCTGACCGAGGACGCCAGGCGCGAGCCGGGCCTGCCCGGCGGCGAGCCGCGGCCGGTGCGCGAGACCGCGGTGCTCGGCGCCGGCACGATGGGCGGCGGCATCGCCCAGCTGATCGCCGCCGAGACCGACCTGCCGGTGCGGCTCAAGGACGTCAACGAGGCGGCGCTCGCGGCCGGGATGGGGCATGCCGCCGGGCTCTTCGACCGCCAGCTGAAGCGGCGCCGGTTGGACGCGCCGGGGATGCGGCGCAAGATGGCGCTGCTGCGGCCGAGCCTCGACTACAGCGGCTTCAGGCGCGCCGACCTGGTGATCGAGGCGATCGTCGAGAAGCTCGAGGTCAAGCAGGCGGTGTTCGCCGAGCTCGCGGCGCAGGTGCGCGACGACACGGTGCTCGCCTCCAACACCTCGTCGCTGCCGCTGGCGAGCATCCGCCAGAGGACGCCGCACCCCGAACGGGTGATCGGGATGCACTTCTTCAACCCGGTGCACCGCATGCCCCTGGTCGAGGTGATCGCCCCGGAGGGCGCCGACCCGGCGGCGGTCAACACGGTCTTCGCCTACACCCGGCGGCTGGGCAAGACGCCGATCCTGGTCAAGGACAGCCCCGGCTTCCTGGTCAACCGTCTGCTCACCTTCTACTCGATCGAGTCGTTCTGGCTGCTCGACGAGGGGTACCGGATGGAGGACATCGACCGCTCGATGACCGAGTGGGGGATGCCGATCGGCCCCATCGCGCTGACCGACGAGGTGGGCATCGATGTGGCCGGCAAGGTGGCGCACATCATGGCCGATGCCTTCGCCGAGCGGGTGCGCCTCCCCTCCTGGCAGGACCGGATGAGCGACGACGGGCGGCTGGGAGTCAAGAGCGGCAAGGGTTTCTACCGCTACGAGGGACGCGAGCGGCAGGAGCCCGATCCGGCGGCCTACGCGGCGCTCGGGCTCCATCCGCAGGTGGCCGACCCGGATCTCGGCGCGATGGCCGACCGCATGGTGCTGCCGATGGTCAACGAGGCAGCGCGCTGCCTGGAGGAGAAGGTGGCGCGCAGCGCCGCCGAGGTGGATCTGGCGCTGATCTTCGGTACCGGCTTCCCGCCCTTCCGCGGCGGCCTCTGCCGCTGGGCCGACCAGCAGGGGCTGGCCCAGATCGTCGCCACCCTGGAGCGCCTGGAGAGCGCGGTGGGCAGCCGCTTCACCCCCTCGTCGGCGCTGCGCGAAACCGCCGCCGCCGGCGGGTTCTACGCCCGCTTCCCCCGGCCGAGCTAGGAACCGGCAGGCAGCACCAAGGGTCGAGAGCGGGGGCGCGCGCCGGCCAGCGGTCCGTCCCACCCCCGGCGGCGGCGGAATCTTCCGCGGTGGCCGCGGGTTGACCATTTCAGGGGGTTGGCAGCTCACGGCGGCCGGCCCCCTGCCGCCGAATCCCGCGCATCGTCCGGGCAGGGTTCGAGCGCCGCCTGAGGCAGCAGGGCCGGCGAAAGAGGACAACAGAGGGGGACGCGATGACCAGAACCAGGCGTAGGCAGACGCGGCAATCAGGGTTGCGGATGGCCGGCGGGAGGGTCATCGGGAGGGCCGTTGGGACGGCCATCGCGGGCGCTGCCCTGGCCGCCGCGCTCGTCCTGCTGACGGCGCCGGCGGTGTCTGCGGCGTCGGCGGTCCCCACGGAGAAGGCGCACATGGCGCCGGCCCCGCCACCGGAGACGGCCGCGCCGCCCGACCAGGCGGCGCCCGCTCAGCCGGCCCCCCCGGCCCCGCCGGCAGATCAGCCGCCGGCCAGTCCCGCGCCGGCACAGCCGGCGAATCCGCAGCCGACAGCGCCGGCCGAGCAGCCGGCCGGCCCGTCACCGGCGGTGAACCCGGCCCCGGCGGCGGCGGCTCCGGCGGACAATCCGGCGCCGGCGGCCCAGCCCACCACCCAGCCCGTGGCCCCGGCGGCGAGCCCCGGCCCGGCTCTGGCGGCCGATCCGGCAGCGGCGGCGACGCCGGCAACGCCGGCAACGCCAGCGACGATGGCGCCAGCCGCCGACCGCCGTGACCGCCAGGAGGCCCCCTCCCGGGAGCCCGGGCAGCCCGGCTTCGGCGAGAAGATCGAGGTGCGCGAGGTGCTGCTCGACGCCCTGGTGACCGACCGCCAGGGCAACGTCATCGTCGGGCTCGGCAAGAACGACTTCGTGGTGCGCGAGAACGGCAAGCCGGTCGAGCTGACGGGGGTGACCTTCTACAGCAACCGCCGCCTGGTCGGCGGCTCCTCCACCCTGAGCAGC
>JASLEW010000172.1 GCA_030150965.1 Thermoanaerobaculia bacterium
GGCGGTGCCGCCCTCGGTCTCGGGGCAGCGCATCGCGGCGATCGAGTTCAAGGGGCTCAAGACCCTCTCCGAGGAGACGCTGCTCTACTACCTGGGGCTCAAGATCGGCGAGCCGGTCGACGAGGACAAGCTCAACCACAGCATCCGGGCGCTGTGGGACCGCGGCCTGGTCGACAACATCAAGATCGACTACGCGCCGGCGAGCGGCGCCGCCGGCGGCGTCAAGCTGACCATCACCGTGCAGGAGCGCCCGATCCTCAAGTCGATCGACTACGTGGGCCTCAAGCGCATCTCGAAGACCGACATCCAGGACAAGATCTCCACCCAGCGCATCAAGGTGCGCGAGGGCGAGCCGATGAGCCTGGGCGAGCTGCAGCGCGTCAAGACCCTGATCGAGGACCTCTACCGCGAGAAGGGCTTCCGCTTCGCCCAGGCCAACTACACCGTCACCGACCTCGCCGGCAACGACAAGAAGGTGGTGTTCAAGGTCGACGAGGGCGACCGCGTGCGCATCTCGAAGATCGAGTTCACCGGCAACCACGTCTTCGGCGGCATGCGGCTGCGCTGGGCGATGAAGGACACCAAGACCTCCAACTGGATCACCCGCATCCTCAAGAAGGACGTCTACGATCCGGCCAAGCTCCAGGAGGACCTGGACAAGATCCGCGACCTCTACAAGGCCGCGGGCTACAAGAACGTCGCCATCGGCGAGCCCAAGGTCGAGGTGCGGGCGGAGCACCCCGCCGCCGCCGCCAAGGACCAGAAGCGGCGCATGTACATCACCATCCCGATCGAGGAGAGCGAGCGCTGGAAGCTGGGCAGCGTCACCCTCGACGGCAACAAGGTCTACAAGGACGTGGTGCTGTTCAAGGCCTTCTCGCTGCGCACCGGCGACTGGCTGAAGGCCAAGGTGCTCGACGACTCGATCAAGAAGATCACCGACACCTATCACAACACCGGCTACGTCTTCGCCCGCGTCGAGCCGGAGCTGACCGAGCGCCCGGGCAACGTCGCCGACCTGGCGGTGCACATCACCGAGGGCGAGCAGTTCAAGGTCGGCCGCATCGAGTTCACCGGCAACGAGCGCACCCAGGACAAGGTGCTGCGCCGCGAGGTGCGCCTGTTCGAGGGCGGCCTGGTGAACATCCAGGCGGTCAAGAACAGCGTGCTCAAGATCAACCAGCTCGGCTACTTCAAGCTCGATGAAGAGGACCCCGTAGACATCGACACCAACAGCGAGAAGAAGGAAGTCAACCTGGTGTTCAAGGGCAAGGAGGCGAACCGCACCGAGCTGCAGTTCGGCGGCGGCTGGAGCGAGCTGGACGGCTTCTTCGTCCAGTTCTCGGTCAGCACCAAGAACTTCCTCGGCCGCGGCGAGGGCGTCGGCGTGTCGGTGCAGACCGGCCGCTACCGCAAGCTCTACGACATCAACTACACCATCCCCTGGTGGCTCGACAAGCCGCAGAACCTGGGCTTCCGCGCCTTCATCTCGGACCTCGACTACACGGCGCTCTCCACCGACTACATCCAGAAGGCCAAGGGCGTGGTGGTGACCTACGGCCGCAACCTCGGCCTGTTCAACTCGTGGAGCATCAGCTACAACCTCACCCGCCACGACGACTCCGAGAGCCTGGTCACCTCGATCAACTCCGGCACCGGCGTCATCGGCAAGCCGCCCGAGTACTTCATCAACACGTCGTCGATCAAGCCGGCCTACGTCTACGACAGCCGCAACGATCCGTTCTCGCCGGTCAGGGGCCTGCGCCTCTCCGGCTCGCTCGAATACGGCGGCGGCCCGCTCGGCGGCAACGACAACTTCCTGCGCCCCGACCTCGGCGCCAGCGTGTTCCTGCCGGTGACCAACGGCGGCGTCAAGACGGTGCTGGCGCTCAACGCCGAGGCCGGCTGGCTGCATCCGACGACCAGCACCAAGCTGTCGCCGCTCGAGTATTTCTTCATCGGCGGCGAGAACAGCATCCGCGGCTTCCGCTTCCGCTCGATCACCGTGCGCGACGACAAGGGCAACCCGGTGTTCGACATCTTCGGCAACGGCGTCGGCGGCGACAAGTACATCCAGATGAACGCCGAGTACCACTTCCTGGTCGGCGGGCCGTTCCGCGTGCTGCTGTTCACCGACGCCGGCAACGTCTACGGCCGCGTCGGCGCCAAGGAGCAGGGCTGGGACCTGTCGGAGCTGCGCCACACCGCCGGCGTCGAGCTGCGCGTCACCCTGCCGATCCTCGGCGCGCCGCTGCGCTTCATCTATTCGAAGAACCTCCACCCGGAGCCCTTCGACGAGTTCGAGACGTTCCAATTCAGCATCGGCACCAGCTTCTAGTGGAGAACAGGACATGCCACTAGGTGAAGCGCCTGCACCTGTACCCTGTGATCCTGACGAGAGGAACCATCCCATGCCTGGCATCACTCGCTTCCATCGCCACCCCTTCCACACCCTGGCCGGCCTGCCGCTCGCGGTGCTGCCGGCGCTGCTGGCGCTGACGGCGCTCCTCGCCGCGGCGCCCGCCGCGGCCGCCGCCGCGCCGCCCG
>JASLEW010000209.1 GCA_030150965.1 Thermoanaerobaculia bacterium
GCTCGGCGACGTGCGGGCGAGGGCAATGACCCTGGCCAAGATCACCGACGTGCTCCAGGCGCGCGGCGAACTCGACGAAGCGCTACGCATTCTGCGCGAGGAGGTGCTGCCGAGCTTCGACCGGCTGGAGGACATGCGAGCGCGCGCGGTGACCCTGCGCAGGATCGCCGACGCCCTCCAGGCCCGCGGCGAGCTCGACGAAGCTCTGCGCATCCGGCGCGAGGAGCTGCTGCCGGCCTTCGAGCGCCTGGGCGACGTGCGGGAGCGCGCGCTGACCCTGGGCAGGATCGCCGACGCCCTCCAGGCCCGCGGCGAGCTCGACGAAGCTCTGCGCATCCGGCGCGAGGAGGTGCTGCCGGCCTTCGAGCGCCTCGGCCTCGCCCGAGACCTCGCGATCGGAAGGCTGCGCCTCGCCCGCTTGCACCTCCGCCGAAACCTCGTAGGCGATCGCGCGGCCGCCATTGCCTTGCTTCGCCCCGCGCTCGCCGAGGCGCTGCGGATGCGCCTGCCGGAGGCGGACAGCATGCGGTCGGAGCTTCGGGCGCTCGGCGAAGAGACAGGGCGAGAGCCGCCATCTTCGAGCTGAGGCCGCCCTGCCGGGCGCCGGCGGGCGCCAGCCTGCCCCTCCGGCCCTCGGCTCTCAGGCGCCGAACGGCGCCGCCCGCCGCCAGGACCGCCGGAAGTAGAGGCTGGCGTCGCGCAGCAGCGCCGCCGCCTCGCGCTCCCCGCCCCTCCCGCCCGGCCTCGCTCCCCCACTCTCCACCTGCGCCATCACCCGCGTCCAGGCCGCCAGGCCGTCGGCATGCATCGACCACGTCTGCAGGAGCTCCAGCACCTTGGCCAGGAGCTCCACCGCCTGGCGCGCCTTGCCGCAGGCCAGGTAGACCTCGGCCAGGTCGAGGCTCACCAGGGCTGCCTCCTGGTGGTAGGCGGACCACCGGAGCTCGCTCCACAGCATCAGGAGGCCGCGCTCGGCCGCGGTCACCTCGCCCAGGCGGCGGCAGATGCGGGCCTCCAGCCAGGGCAGGAGGAGGCAGGGCAGGGTGTCGCTCAGCTGGCGGTAGAGGCGGCGGCTGGCGTCGAGGAGATCGAGGGCCTGGCGGCCCATGCCGCCGTCGTTGAGGAACCAGATCAGGCCGTGGCGGGCCGCGAGATCGAGGTGGAGGTCGCGGCCGGGCTCGATCAGCGCCAGGGCTTGCTCGGCGGTCACCACGCCGTCGACCGGGCGCTCGTAGCCGATGAGCTGCGAGAGCTTGTGGAGGACGCGGCCCGCCTCGTGGCGCTCGCCGAGCCGGCGGTAGGTGGCGAGGGCGCGGCGCAGGCCCGCGGCCGCGGCGGCGGCCTGGCCCTGCTCGCGGTCGAGGTCGGCGGTGAGGACGGCGAGGGCCGCCTGCTCCAGGGCGTCGCCGCTGCCGTCCGCCTGCGCCGCCGCGGCGTGCTTGAGGTGGCCGCGGGCCTCGGCGTGGCGGCCGTGCATGGCGAGGGTCGCCGCCTCGGCCATGAAGGCGCGGGCGCGCAGGTCCTCGATCTGGCTCGGCGGGTAGCGGCCGGGCGGCAGGCGGTCGAGGACGGCGAGCGCCAGCTGGAAGAGCTCGCGCGGGGTGGGGGCCTCGTCCGGGTCGGGCACCGGCTCGTCGTCGGCACGCACCTCCTCGAGCAGGCGCGCGGCGACGCCGAGGCGGTGGAACCGCGGGTCGGCGGTGGCGAGGCGCAGGCGCTCGGCGGCCGGCGCCGTGCCGCGCAGCAGGGCCCAGCACGCGGCGGCGGCGAGGCGCTCCTCCTGGACGGCGGCGTTGCCGGTGGCGGTGCGCGCCAGCGCGCCGGCGATCAGCAGGTCGCCGGGCTCGCCCAGGATCTGGGCGCATTCGGCCAGCTCGCGCGCCAGCTCGGCGCCGAGGTAGCGCTCGCAGCGATCACAGCGCCTGGCGAGGTGGGCGGTGACGAATCTCAGCTGGGGCCGGTCGTCAAGCGTGCCGGCGCGGAAGCGATCGAGGACCTCGTGCGGCGGATGGCCGGTGGGTTTCAAGGCAAGGCTCCTCCTGGCAGCGGTGGACTTGGGCAGCCGGGGCGGGCGGATGGCTGTCGCCTGGCGGCGCGATCGATATCCCTCTATAAGACTAGTCGGTCGAGGGCGGCGGTTCGAGACAGATGGATTGAGGATGGAGCATGCGGCAAGGCGCTGGCAACTTCTGTGATATCTAGTTTCTTGATGGCGAATCTTAATGTTGCAATGCACAGGTGGAAGGGGCGGAGAGCGGGATGGGCGGATGGGGGTGGCGCGGGAGGGGCGGGGCAGGCGGCCGGAGCGCGCGCCCGGCGGCGCCGGCGGAAGATTCGAGCGCTTGAACCGGCTCCCCCGCTCGCCTAGACTCACGCGAACGCCCTATGGCCGTTGGGCCGGCGCCGGCGCCGGGGCGCAGGTGCATCTCTGACCGGCCCTGCTGGATCGGCGGCCACCCATCCATCCACTACCGGGGAGCTCTGGCATGTACAAGGGCAGCACCGTGCGCCTCAACCAGAGCGAGGAGATCTTCCTCGCCGCCCGCGGCGGCCTGTCGCTGCGCGGCGCCCACACCTTCAGCCGCAGCGCCGTGCTCGACCGCCACGTGCAGCTGCTGCTCGCGATGCTGGAGCGCTCGGACCCGCGGCGCACGGGGACGATGAGCGAGGAGATGGTGCAGGTGGTGGCGCGGCTGCTGCCCGAGCCGTGGGCCATCAGGCCGCCGGCGGTCGAGCACCTGGCGCTGCGGCTGCAGGAGGCGCCGGACTTCGCGGCGCGGGTCGAGGAGGCCGGGCTGGAGCCGACGGTGCTGGTGGCGACGGTGGCGGCGCTGAGCTACTGCGAGAAGGCGGCGCTGCTCGATCTGGCGCTCCAGGCGCAGGCGCCGGCGGCGGCGCAGGTGGAGGCGCGGAGCTGAGGAGACAGCGTCGCCTAGCGTTCACGGAGGCTACCGATGGGCCTGATTCGAAGCTGGGCCGTCAAGACTGAGAACATCTTGCGGAGCTCTTCAGAGCTGGCGAGCCTCTTTTACCAGCGGAACCTCATCGGCGATAGCCGCGAGCGCGTTCTGCTCGACACCTTGCGACGCTTCCTCCCGACGACGCTCGTGCTCGGCCGCGGTGAGATCCTCGACCATGATGAGAATCGCTCTCGGCAGATCGACATCGTGATCGCCAGGGGTGATGCGATCCGACTTCCGGTGGGCGAGGGTGATTATGCCTATCCCCTCGATTCCGTGCTCGGCGTTGTCGAGGTGAAAACGCAGGCGTCGCCGAGCACCATGACTGAGGCGTTCCGCGTGTTCCGCTCGGTTCTCCATCTTGGGCTCGTCGTCACGGTCTATGACGCCGATCCGCGGGATGAAGCACGGAAAGAGGCGGGTGATCACCTTACGGACGAGGAGGTCAAGGCGATGTTCCCCTGGGAACATTTGCGGCCCGCCACCTATCTCTACGCATTCCAGGCAAGCCTACCGCAAGACCCCAAAGACCTCGGCGCCCTCATCCTGGCGTGTGCCGAACAAGCCGACCTGAGATTTGACGCCCTCCCCTCCATCATTGCCGTTCCCGGCTGGGTGGCGATCAAGAACGATGGAAGCCTTATTCCCGACGATGTCCATCCCGACGAGCGCTGGTTGATGGCCTACCGCAGGGAGGACCACCCGCTCTACTGGATCCTTGCCCATCTTCTCCACAGGACCACCGTTGTTCTCGGTGCGGGCAAGTTCAACATGCCACCGGCTCGTTATCACATGGAAACCCACCTTGATCCGCTGCCGCTTGAGAACTGGAACTTGATCTTCGACCCAAGATCTCCAAGCGACCGGCCGCGACGTCGCGGTGGCTCCGCGCGCCGCGCCAGGGGCCGTCGGGACGCTTGACCGGTGAGTTTGCCGTGAGCATCACTGCCACGCACTCCGCAGGACCGTGAAGTCATCCGAAATATATAGCCATTGCTCAATGTCGTTGTAGTTGATCTGCTCAGCTGCTACCCTCGCATCAGCTCGGCTCCGCGGCCCCGGCCATCGCGGCCGGCAACATGCAAGGAGGCGGCAGGTGACAGCCGGCCTCGTGCTTGCAGCTCGTTCCGAGCCGCCGCAGACCAGTCTCTAGCCGCGCTTGCAGACCAGAGGAGATCGGATCATGCCCACCCCAGGACAGGAGCTTGCGTCTGTCGACTTCGACAGCCTGCTCGGCGGCCCCCTGATCGCGGCCGTCAACGCCCAGGCGCAGGCGGCGCTGAGCACAGTGAATTTTCTGAAGGAGGTCTGCTTCAAAACGGTCGCCACCAACCAGGACCCGACGAATGCCATCACGGGCGACCCGATCTACGTCACCTTCACCTACCCGCAGGAGGTGACCCCCTATCAGCCGGCCATCCCGGCCACCATCGTTCTGACCTTGACGAACGGAGGCTCTGGGTACACCTCCGCACCGACCGTGACCATCTCGGGCGGCGGCGGCACCGGCGCCGCGGCGACGGCAAGCGTTTCTGCGGGGGTGATCACAGGTCTCACGCTGACCAGCCCTGGCTCAGGCTACTCGGCCACCGCCACTCCTGCCATCAGCGTGACGATAAGCGCCCCTCCCACTCCAGCGACCGGCGCCGCCGGAACACAGGCCACCGCCTCCGCCTCGATCAGCCCGGCGGTGCCCGCCGTGCCGGCCACATTCCAGCAGATGCAGCTGCAGGTCCCGCTCCTGACGCTCCTCTATATCCCGTCGTTTGCCGTCCAGAGCATGACCATCAACTTCAACGCCAAGATCAACTCCATCGTGTACAAGCAGGTGGACACCAGTCTCAACGTGAGCGGCTCCCTTTCGGCGAAGGCCAACTGGGGGTGGGGGTCGGCTCAGCTCAACGTGTCGGCGTCCTACCAGACCAGCACTCAGCAGGGCTCGAGCGTGAACCGGACCTACTCCATGGCCGTTCAGCTGCAGGCCGGGGTGGCCGAGCCGCCGCTCGGGTTGCAGAAGATCCTCGACATCCTGGAGGCACGGATCGCCGCCCAGCCCGCCAGCGTCGCCCAGCCGCTGCCAGCGACCCTGCCGCCGACTCCGGCGGCGAACCTGCCGTCCGGCTCGCCGTCGACGTGAGGCCATGCCGTACCTCGGTGATTTCCTGGGGCACCTTCTGGCGGAGCTGTCGATCGCCAGAGTCCAGGCCGACCTCGAGGCGTTACGCCTGGCGGAGCTATACGCCGGCCACCCGCTGCTCAAGTCGTTGCCGGTCGCCAGGTTCCGCCTGCCCTCCGTGACCATCGACGCGCCGGTCGCGGTGCAGCAGATGGAAGAGGCGGGCGCCGGCCAGTCGCCTCGCGGCGGACTCGGCGCGAGCGCCGTGCGTGAGCGCCTGCTGCATCTGCTCGACCTTCATCTGGGCCGCGCCAGGATCAAGCTCTCTGCCGCTGAACGGGCGCACCTCGAGCGGCAGCTCGACGACGCCGTTCTGAGGCTCGACCAGCCTGCCTACGTAGCAGTGGACGTCACCCACTTCGCCGACCAGCTGGCCGCCGCGGCGACGGCGGCGCTGCGCGAGGTGAGACACAAGGGCGAGCCCCTCGCCGACGCGGTCCTTGAGCGATTGGCCGCCGAGCTCAGGGCGGCGGTGCGCCTCGAGCTGCTGAAGTTGCGCCCGGCACCGCCGCGCCTCAAGGTGCTGGTCACCACCGCCGAGCTGCGCGACGCCGGTCAGCATGAGCTCATGGTCCGCCTGCATCTCACGATCAACGAGGACGCCATCGAATGGATTGTCACCGAAACGCCGGGCGGTGCGGTGAGCAAGCTGGTGCCGGAGTAGCGGTCGGATGTTGCGCGTGGCGGCGTTCGAGGAGGTTCAGGCCACTTTGCTGCGCCTCCCCGACCTGGCGGAGTTGTTCGAGAAGCGGGACCCGGGTTTTGCCGGCGCGGTCAAGAGCTGGCTTGCGGCGGCCGAGAAACTGCTCGCGAGCCATCGCCTGATCGCGGCGGCCGAGCTCGCGGGCCTGCGCACGACGTTGATCTCCACCGAGCGCGGGATGGCCCCGGCGGCGCCGCAGGCGCCTGCCGCCGGTAGCCGCATGACGTCACGGAAGGCCCGCGACACCGCCGCGGCCGAGGTATTGAGGAAGGCAGCAGAGGTGATCGCCACCACCATCCGTGGCGACGCCGCGCGCCTCGAGGAGGCGGAGCGTCTGGCGCGGCAGCTGGCCACGGTCGCCCTACGCAAGGGCCTCATCGCGGCAGCGGCGACCGGCATCCCCGCCTCGGCCCGCATGGCGGCGATCTGGAGCGCTCTGGCCGGGGATCCCGAGCTGGGACCGGCCACCGCGCACCTGGCCGCCTTGGCGGGAACCCAGGACGCGTGGCTCCTGGTGGCCCGCGCACTGCCGGCGGTCGCAGCGGTTGTGCCGTGAATGGAGTTCACGGAGCGTATCGCCGTCCGGCGTCTGGTCGGGCGGGTGCCCGTGCGTGCCGGCCCGCGGCTGTGATGTCCTGCGGGAATCGTCACCCGATTGGTCGGGCGGCGGCACGTTCGTTTCTCTACTAATGTAAATGGCGCCAGAGATCAGCTTTTCGGAGCGTGCCGAACGCACGCTCGGACATGGGAAGAGAACCGGGCTGTAGGCGGGCGATCACATACAAGCTAACCGTTGCCAGATGTAAAAAGGGCGGCCTCACCCTGCGGGCCGCGCCGCCGGATCGACGTCATGCTCACAGCTTCTCAGGTTCTGACTCGGGTGCCGTCGCCGCCGGAACCGTCACTGCCGTCGCCGGCATGCGGCGCTCTCTCCGCTGCGGAGAACAACCGCGGCAGGGCGGACCACCAGGTGAGCGCTGGCCGGCGCCGGCGCTCGATGGCGAGCGCGAAATGCAGAATTCTCTGGGCGGTCAAGGATGCGGCGGAGCCGGCGAGAGACGGCTCGGAGCCGCGGGCCTTGGCGGAGCTCCCGGCCCGCGGCGCTGCGCTGCTGGAGGTTTCTGCCGCTCCGCTGGGTGAGACTCCTGGCCCTGGAGTGCGCGGCCCTTTGGGCGCGGCTGGTTCGGCGGCTTCGGCGCCAGGGCCGACGGGCGCAATGCCTGAAGCGGGTGCTCCCGCCACGAGCCGGCCGGTGCACTCGCGCTCCAAGATCAGGAGCGCCGCGAGATCCGCGGCTTGGAGACCCGCGGGCGCCGACGCCACGAGCTCGGGGATGACCGCGATCACCAGGTCCACGAGCCGGGGCTCGGCGCCGCTTTCGATCAGGAGGGCCACCGCTTCGAGGAGCGCGAGCGCTGCCTCGGCGCCCATGCCGCGCGCCGCGAGGTCGCCCACCGACTGGACGAGCATCTCGACCGCCGGCTGGGGCTCGCCGCCCGCGGCGGCGAGACGGGCCTTCGGGCGCAGCAGCAGGGCTTGCCGGGCGGCGCCGGAGCCCTCCCCGGCGCGGCTGGAGGCGCCGGCCGGCTCCCCGTCGCCGCCCG